>NZ_JAAHGN010000320.1:0-7211 GCF_010672485.1 Moorena sp. SIO2C4
TCTCAGCTATTCCGTACATACCAGCAATTGGTGATAGACGCTTGGCCAGATTGAGACTTCCCCGGATGCCAGCGGCTCCCTTCTGAAAAAACTTGGCATAGGAAGCGGCTAACAGAGATTGTACAGGGACAAATGCCACATCAATTAAACGGTATGCAGCAGCATATATACCTGTAGCTTGTAATGTAGAAAGACGCGCCAGCATGGTTTTATCTACATTGTTGTTAACCGTTTCAGCACAAAGGTTGACAGAAAAGTAGAATCCCTGAAGCATCTCCGGCTTGATCTTTGATATTGCCAATTTAGGAGTTCCTAACATCCGATGTACCATCAGAAATCCAACCCCAGCTGCTATTGCTGTACTAGCCAGATATAAAGCTGCCCAAACTACAATATCTGATGTCTGAAAGAAGCTGACAAAACAAAGTGTTGCCACTAAGTTTTTTAGACTGAGTAAAAAATGAATCTGGGCGGTGTGCTTAAGCTGACTGACCGCGATAAATGCCTGACCAGCGGTGGCTAAAATTTTCAAAAAGAGTAAGTCAGACAAAAATACCAAAAATATTAGCAGGGGCGACGTTCCTTGAGGTAAAATAGCTGGAGCTATAAGCATAACTAAGGCAATTAGCACCAAACTAGAGGTAAAAACCATCAACAGCGCATTGCCCCAGTATTCCTTGAATAAGGCTCGGTTTCTAGAGACATTTTTAATTAAAACATCTCCACTACCCCAGGTAGCAAAAGGTGATATAATCGCCGCTAAAGCCGTCAAACTAGCAAACAGACCATACTGTTGAGCACCGAGGGTACGAGCAATAATCACGAAATAGGCCGCTTGGACAATCATCTTCAGAAATTTAGCCAATAGCATCCACAAGGTGTTACGTACTAGGGATTTCTGAAATATGCCAATGAGCCTGGATTTGAGGGATTGAAAATTCATATCAAGTAGTTTGGATCATACCTTTTTGCTGCCAGGATTATCTGCCAAGTTGGTAACTGATCGAAAATCATCTCTGATTACCCAGACTAAGAAGACAATCAGCGAATTATTGGTATGACTTATACCAAGTTGCCATCGAAGATATTACTCTAAAAGTTAGCATCATAATATCTCTGAAGGCAACTTATATATTATCTGATTTATCCCTACTTATATGGCTAATTTTTTATTATCCTCACCCTTAGGCTGACTAGCTGCTTAATCCCACTAATTCTTTGCTGTGCCATGCCGATATCTCCCGCCTTAATAATTTGAAGAGCTTTTGATTGTCATTGGCATAGATAGTGTAGAGTTTTTGAATCGCTGATGGACTGGGTCGAAGCTTTTGGTGTTGTAAGGGTAAGCGCTGATCAACACGATTAATCAAGCCACGCATAAATGGGAAACGGGTTCCGAGATAACGAGCAATTGGTGAACTAGTGCTTTTATGGACTTTTTTATACTTTTTACTAAAATCAAACGAAGAATCTATCTCAAGGAATTCACAAACCTTTTTCAGAGAATCGTCTGAGTTTTGAGCAATGTCTTCTTCAAAGACTAGAATTAGCATTTGCTTAGGATCGAAGTAGTCATAGTAGCCTTGCAGTTGGCGATAATATCGTCCCATGTCGATGATGCCATAGCGCTCAACTAGGGGTTGTTGATCACCAACTAATAGTTCATCAAGGTCATCATTGAGAGATATAGCTCCATTTTTGATAAAGTGATTTATAGCAGCAATGGCTCGTTCAACTGGATTTCTTAGGACTACAATAAGCTTTGCTTCAGGCAATGTTTCGTAGATCAGCCGATGGGAATAGGGAATTTCTTCGAGGGGGTCATAGTAGACTTTACCCTGGGCATCAGGCAATGGATCGATCCATAAGTAATTAGGAGTTTTTTCTCCAATAACTTTTTCTCCATTAACATCAGCAAAATGGTTTTTATACCATTCAATACCTTGATTGAGATTATAGGTCTTATTAAAGTAATGAATCTCATTTCCAGGTATAAATACCTCAGGATGTTCCCTGAGATTATGGGCTAACCAGGTAGTTCCAGCCTTTTGGGCTCCAATGATTAAAAAGTTCGGTAAAGTCACTAAAAACTGTCTCGTAATATCGAACTGCTATTTCGCCGTTGTTAATTATACCTAGATTAAAATCTATAAAACAATTGACTATATTGCTGATTATCCTAAGTAATTTAGCTGATTATCTCTACGCAAATTTAGGTATTAATACGGATTATTTTCCCTAACTAGAGAATAATTTGAGTAAGAAATCATGACCTTATTATATAAGACTATTAACTAGTATACTTTTGGGTAATTATTACTACCCAGCTCCTACCAATTATTTAAGATATATTAACCAGGAGTTAATCAGGGTAAACGCATCTAATTTGGTATAAATGGTAACAGACAAAAATATCATTAACTCAATTTTTTGGGTAAATTCCCATAAATCCCATCCTAAATCAGTTTTTTTGTTCAAAGTCAGCGGAAAATTCGTTGACTTTGAACAAAAATCAAAGTCGGATTTGCGTACGCAACCAGAATGTAGAGTACTCTCAAATCGACCTTGGATAACACGGCCAATAATTGAGAATAAATTGGGCTTATTGATAATAACCAGGGTGATTCTAGATTTTTGATACTATTGTTTACTTTTTAACTGTAAGTTTTGATACAAATTTCGATGCGTTTACCCTGAGGAGTTAATCCGTAACTTGTTGATAAGTCAAGATGCGTATAACTCTGCGGATTATTTTTGCTAGCCAGAGAATAATTTTAGGACGAGATGCTGAACTAAGGGGCCAATAAATTACTGGTTTTACAAGACTATAGGGCATTAGTCCTACCCACAGGAACCAATGACTCCAGAGTAGCTTCTTTTTCCAATTAAATTTAGAATATTTCCAGATTGAGCAATATCCTTTGTAAGCTAAGACTACAGGGGAATCAGAAGCAAAAGGATGATGGTGAGGATCTAGTCGTAAAGAAGCGATACGGTGAATCAAATGATTGGGGTCACGAAAGCTCAAATCCGGGCATACGTGATAGCCGAACTCAGTCGCCTTGCTTACTAAATAGTTATACTTGATAAAATCATGGTTGATAGACCGACGAAACCGTTCAATGGGAATGGTTCCCTTAGAAAAAGCCCACAAATTCTTCCCATGTTGTCGGTATGCCCCAAGGGGTTTTTCAATCGATACCACTTGCCCATAAAATGGGTTCAGGGTGACTAGATAACCATCAGCAGCTATGGTAAAATCAGATTCGGGTATAGGAAAAATTTGAGCTAGTGCTGACCGTGCAAAACTATTGCCACTGGTTACAGTACTGCTGTACTTTCCCTTCTCCAACAAAATTGGCCAAACGGTGCCACTATCAAATGTTATGTCTGGAGCTGGATGGATACCAATAAATTCACTAAGGGCATTGACCAACTCTAAACGATATTGCACCTGAACTACCCCTGGTTTCCAAACGGCTACCACTTCGGACACCGCATTAGGGAATAAGTAATCATCAGCATCTAAAAAAATTACAATCTCCCCACGGCTGACATAAAAACCGGCATTGAGCGCTGATGCTTGCCCACCATTTTTTTTGAGGATAGGAGTAATTTGCTCACCGTAGCTATTGATAATATCCTGAGAGTTGTCAGTGGACTCATCATCCACCACAATGACTTCGGTATTTGGATAAGTCTGACTCAGGCTACTGTCAATTGCTTGAGGTAGAAACTGACCGTAATTGTAGTTGTTGATTACAATGCTGACTAATAACTGACAGTTTTCATTCATTTCAATAGGTTTTGTTGTCGCTCTAATGGAATAAGCACCGAAAGAGCTACAGATGTGTATAGCACCCAAAAGATATTGTTTTGTATCATCACTGATGTCTCTGTGATATTGGCTAACACGGTATAGGTTAATAACAATAATGGCCAGAGATTCTCTGATGTTTTACTTACACGAAGCCAAGCAATAGCTCTTAGTAAACTAAAACTAAATCCAATTAGGTAGATTAATACTCCCAAGATTCCTAAAGCTAGCCATAGGTCGAGCAAGCCGTTGTGGGCGTTGGGAGCTGGCCACAATACTGCACGCCAGACATAGGCAGATTCACCATTCAAGCCATTCCAGAATGAACCATAGCCATAACCGAACCACGGCTGTTTCTCAATCATGTCCAACACGAAGGGCCATAGCTTTGTACGACCGGTTAAGGTAGCATCTTTACCGATTGCACCTAGCAAAGCGTCTGCATTATCTAGCAACCAGATTAAGACGCTGCCTCCGAATGTTGTCATGGCAAATATAGCCGGAATCAGTAAGTAATATCGCCACCGTAACATCCGGTATAGATATAGAGATAATAACATAATTATAAGACTAACCAGTGCAGTTTTTGAAGTTGTAAATAGTAAAAGAATTACGGCAAAGCCAAACCCCCCCCACAACAGTAAATTATTTTTTTTGCCCCGAATAGCTAGGAGCAAAAATACGACTGCACTGGGCACCATTACTTTGCCAAGAACATTTTTATGGACGTAGATTCCTCGCCAAGTTCCAGCATGAACTCCCCCCATAATCCCGTATTTCGGCAGAGCCACAATAAACAGAAAACTGAGCAATATTGCTACTCCGAACGCCCAACCCAGCATTTCTAGCTGTTCTTTCATGGTGTAGCGACTGGCGAGGTAAACACCAAACAAGGTTGTGCCAATTAGGGCAACAGCACGGTTGATAGTCGTTGTTGGTTCAGAAGACCAGAAAACAGATACTACTGCTATCCCCACCAACAGACTCAGCCACCTATCTTTACTGAGGACATAAAGTACCTTTTTCCACCGTAGTGTTAGGAGGAAAAAGGTAACGAGATAAATTAATACGAACAGCAATCTACTGAGGGAGGAATCAAATTCTTGTATGACATCCCCCTCACTTCTGCCTCCTGATAAAATTACAGTGAGTACTCCTCCTGAATAGAGCACCAAGGAAACAGTAGTGAAAATCGGTTCAAAAAATGCCAAAATTTTTCTCATGAACCTTGGTTTATAGCAAAAAATTGTAGGTATACTATTGTAGTCATAATGTTATATGCAAAAAGTTACTAATTCAGAACTTATATCATGTTTGGAGGCTTCTTTGTGGTATAATGAAACTAGCCATATAAATGTAGCAAGCTTGCTGGGGAAGGAATAGGCAAGTTTCGCCACGATTATGGCATTTCAAAACCATGATATTGCTTGACTTCACAGGTTTTTTAAACCCTGACCTAAGAGTAATAATACTCCTAAACTTGATATTAAGCAGTGATTATTTTCTACAAAAGCTTACTTTATACAAAAATTGTTTTAGTGAAAAGATAACCTGTATACAAAACCTGATCTAAATCTGCAAGTATAGGATTTCAATGGGTTAATCCTATACTTGCGAACTAGGGCAATGGATGGCATTGTTTCAAGTTAGTATTATCTGGCCAGCTAAGAGTGAATCTACACCCTTAAACCTGCTGAATCTAAGAGGCTCAGGAATTACCCAGATAGGGAAATGAAACCCTATCCCTAGGGTTGATTTATATGTCAAGCTGAGATGGATAAAGTCGGACTAACTAGAGATTTGCCATCAAAGTAGTCAGGAATCGGTGCTCCCATCAACCTCAAGATGGTTGGGGCTATATCTACAGGATGAGCCTCTGGCAAACTAGAACCTGGGGTTATTCCTGGTCCAGTTGCCATCAAGAAGCCTCTGGCTCGGTGACCACCAGGACGATTATAGGTAATTGGACCAATGCGTCCCACATCAGGACTATCCACTACATCTGTGGGACACTCGTGCCATACGACTACTAGGTCAGCATCTGGCAGTTTGGGGTTATCATCTGTGGCTACGTTATGGGTGCGCACTACTTGTTTAACTAATGGTTCTCCTGTCCTACCATCGGTAAGGCGATAAAGGAAGTCTGTTAGGTTATCGCACAGAGCATCATACTCGGAAGGCTCAACAATACCATCTCGTTCCCGTCCTTTGAGGTTGATGCGAATATGTCCATCAGCAAAGGCCGGTAAAGCAAAGGCTTTCATCTTGGGCCACAGGGGAGTATATAGAGTAGCTGGCATCCAACCCAATTGCACTCTGTGCTTCATGAGGGGATAAGGAGAGAGTAAACCGTGCTGGCCAGATTGTAAAAAGGCTTTATGGGTCCAGGTGTTGAACAACTGCTTAATGGGATTGGGTTCATAAATCTGTCGCCATACTTCCCCTGGCCAAGAGTTGCGGATTGGACGAGTAATTGGTGGTGGGGGAGTGACTCCGATTTTGCTGGGAGTAATGGCATACTTGCCAGGGAAGTTATACCGATAGACCAATTCTGGCAGGAACATCATGCTCATCAAGTCGGTAACATTGGCAGCCATGCCATGAACTGCGAAACACAAGATATAGGCATCCTTAGGCGCAGCAGCGATAATTTTTGCGATCGCATCATCCACCGCTTCAAAGATTTTCAGCATGGGGTCTCCAGCCTTACCATTCTTTTTGCTCTGGTAAGGGTAGAGCTGGTGATCTGGTTGGCTGCGGTCCCACAGGTCATGACCAGCACTGTGAGTTTCACCGAAAGCGGTCACGAACAAGTCCCACGGTTCACGCTGAAGTAAATCCCGACAAATCTCTGAGCGGGTGGAGATACTAGTTTTTAGAGCTTGCTGAATCCATTTAAAATAAACTGGATCCCACCAGCGACCATTATCTTTATGGAGCACTGGGTTTTTGCCGTATTGGGCAATAATATTGGGCAATAATTCCGGCGGTTGGGAATGGCTTGGCACAAAGGGATAATGTCCCCCCCAACCCAAAATTTGTAAGCCATTAATTTGATCTGACAGTGCTGATACTGGTACATCAAAGGCAGCAACCCGGTAGTCATCCCCTAAGGCATAAAAGGGATTATATTCTTTATAATCGTATCCACTATAAATTTTGTCGCAGACTACTTTATAAGTGTCTGGATAAAATTTTATCGTATCCCAAAAACCGGTTTTATCTGGTAAACAACCGGTAGAAAACATCACCCACAAGGGTTCAGTGGAGGAAAATTCAACTGTCTTCTTGTTGTAGTTAACGGTATTGTTCAGGCGACCATAGATTCCTTGTTGCCGTATTTTGTTGAGGGTCTTCAGATGTCCTTGGGACATCCAATTCTCCAACAATAGCG
>NZ_JAAHGN010000321.1:0-7185 GCF_010672485.1 Moorena sp. SIO2C4
TGTTATTGCTGGTGGCTTAGGGGTTGGAATTGGTTTTGGACTACAGGATATAACTAAAAACTTTATCAGTGGTGTGACATTACTCTTAGAACGAACAATAAGAGTTGGTGATTTCATTGAATTTGATGGGTTATCCGGATATGTTAAAGAAGTCTCCATGCGGTCTACAATCATCCGGACAAGGGAGGGTGGAGATGTAGTAGTTCCTAACTCTCATTTGGTGGAAAACCGAATGCTTAACTGGACTTTTGACAGCTATAAAGCCCGTATACACATACCTGTAGGAGTCGCTTACGATAGTGACCCAGTATTAGTGACAGAAGTCCTGTTAAAATCTGCTTATTTAGAACCATCCGTCTTATCTGAGCCGACACCTAGAGTTCTTTTTAAAGGGTTTGGTGATAGTTCTTTAAACTTTGAACTTCGGGTATGGGTCAATCGAATTGATCAAGAACCTTTTATAAGAAGTTCTTTGAATTTTATTATTGAATATAATTTACGTCAGCAGGGACTCTCAATTCCTTTCCCTCAAAGGGATTTTTGGCTGCGCAACCCTGAAGCCCTGATGGCGAGAGACATTCACCGCGAAAATATTGAAACTATTGAAGAAAATATTGGACAATCAACTCAGCAGCCATTCAAAGTTAAAACACCTAGACCTTTAGCGTTACGTGACTTACTGCGGCAGGTCGATTATTTTAAAAATTTTACTGAATTAGAACTAAGGCAATTAATTGAAATTGGATACCGAAAGCGCTTACGTGCCTCAGAGATTTTATTTCATGAAGGCGACCCTGGAGATGCGTTTTATATTATCCTAGCTGGTTCTGTCGAAGTCTTTGTAGAGAGGATTAACAAAACTCTCAATAATCTTCAGGCCGGTCAATTTTTTGGCGAACTTTCGTTAATGTTAGGCGTACCAAGAACAGCATCAGTTAGAGGGTTAGAAGAGTCACTACTATTTGTAATTAACAATAAAGGTTTTAAACAACTATTGAAGGACTATCCAGATCTATCGGAGATTATTGTCCAGGAATTAGGCAAGCATCAGGAAGAATTAGCTGAGCGACAAAAACAGATGCGGAAAATGGGTTTGTTGGATGCGGCAGAAGATGACAAAAATCTTCTAGTTTGGGTTCGCAAGCGAGTCAAGAGACTATTTGCTCTTTAATAGCAGGATCAGTTTGTTTAGTATTGATACTAAGTTGCGGTCAAAGGTAAAACTTTCTCTACCCCCAATCTCCCAATCTCCCAATTTCCCAATCTCCCTATCTCCCTATCCAAGCAATCGACTATCTTTGAATCCAACTTGGTATGAGTGTTGAGTATGAAGTGTTGAGTGTTGAGTGTTGAGTCTTGAGTGTTAAGTGTTGAGTGTTGACAGTATCATAGAATCAAAGGTCAACAGAAAACTATTTAGCTTAGCCGTCATTAAACCTTATTTATGGCTAAACCGAAACCAATTCCAGCGATTACTCTGCCACCGGCTGCAAATCCTCAGCAGGAAGGTGAATGGTTACGAGAAACTCTTGCGCAATGGCTAGATCAAGAGTTTCTCCCAGAAGCAATTAATCAAACGATTGCACAACGCGCCGCCCAGATTTTCGTCCGTCAACGGATGGAGGGAGAAAATGATTTGGGTTCACTTGTGATTGCTATTGTTACAGAAATGCAGGCGTTTGACTTTCGAGAAAGTTTTTACGGGGAATTTGCGATCGCTAACGCTGTCAGTGACCTACTCTTAGAAAGTCTTGGCATTGATCGCTGTTGTGGCCAGTAGAGGTTTCAGGTTTCAGGTTTGTTTGCGTAGCGTGGCCGCAAGGCCAAGGTTGAAAGTTTCCAGAGCGTCATGCAAGGGTCGGTTTAAGCTCAAGGGAGAGTAGCTATGCTCCTCTTCAGTAGGAAAACCCGAAGGGTAGACTACGGTAAGTCAGAAAATCTTCTACCCTGCAACCTGTTAACCTGCAACCTGTAACCTGCAACCTAAAACCTGCAACCAGTTAACCTACCAGCTTGATTTAACCACACCTGGCAATAGACCTTGGTGCGCCCATTCCCGCAAAACATGGCGAGATAGTCCAAAGTCTCGGTAGTAACCCCGAGGACGCCCTGTAACCCAACAACGGTTCCGCACACGGCAGGGGGCGCTGTTGCGGGGGAGCTGTTGTATTTTCCGGTGGATCTCTAACCTTTCTCGTTGAGTCGCAGCATTTTTAAACTCTTCCTTGAGCGCCTCCCGCTTAGCTGCGTACTTCTCTACCATTTTTTTGCGCTTTTTTTCGCGCTCAATCATTGATTTTTTAGCCATTAATTCTCGAAACTCTATCTAAAAGAAGACACTGCCTTTTTATCTTATCCGATGAACTTAATCAGAGGCTGGTACAGTAGCGTTAGTTTTCCAGCTCTGTGTTGTAGTAGTCGTTTTCTCAGCCAGATCTGCACTGGCACATAAATCCGCCAAAACACAAGCATCACAATCAGGTTTTCGGGCTTTACAAATTGCCCTACCATGATAAATCAGCCGAATCGACCAGTTTTCCCAATCCTGCTGGGGCAAAAGCCCCATTAAATCTCGCTCAATCCTGATGGGATCTTTGTGTTTTGTCAATCCTAAACGCTGACTGAGGCGCTTGACGTGAGTATCTACAGTGACTCCCTGGTTAATACCATAGGCATGGGCAAGTACGACATTGGCGGTTTTACGAGCAACTCCAGGCAACTTGAGGAGTTTGTCCATTTGTTTCGGTACCTGACCACCGTATTCCTTAACAATCATGCGGCAGGCACCTTGAATATTTTTTGCCTTATTGCGATAAAAGCCAGTAGAGCGCACTAAAGTTTCCAAGACTTCTATATCAGCACTAGCGATGGCCACAGCATCAGGAAACTGGCGAAACAACCCCGGTGTTACCTGATTCACACGTTCATCAGTACATTGAGCTGAAAGAATGGTTGCCACCAGTAACTGTACTGGTGTTTCGTAATTCAGTGTACAGGTGGCTTCCGGATAGAGTCGCTTAAGGCGAATTAGAATCTCTAGGGATCGTTGCTGCTTGGCAGACCATTTACGGCTAATACTCATGGGTTGGAAGGTTGGAAGGTTGGAAGGTTGGAAGGTTGGAAGGTTGGAAGGTTGGAAGGTTGGAAGGCTGGAAGGTTGGAAGGTTGAAGGTTGACAATATCTTAGGGTCAATGTCTTCTGAAGCTACACTAGTAAAACCAACAGGGTAAACTAACCTAGGTCAAGAAATCTTTGTACCTGTAACCTGCAACCTGTAACCTGTAACCTGTAACTTGCAACCTGTAACAACTTGCAACCTGTAACCTGTAACCTGTAACCTGTAACCTGTAACCTACAACCTGCAACCTGTAACCTACAACCTGCAACCTGTAACCTACAACCTGTAACCTGTAACCTACAACCTGCAACCTGTAACCTGTAACCTGTAACCTGTAACAACCAAACACGGGTCACTGGAATAAGTTTTGTACCCAACCCAGGTTAGCTGTATCCCGAATAATCAAGAAGACACCTAAACCCAGAAGCAGCACTAGCCCAGTTTGCATAATATTCTGCTGTACTTCCATGGGCAAGGGCTTACCTCGAAGTCCTTCAATCAGTAAGAAAGCCAGCTGACCACCATCAAGGGCTGGTAGAGGCAAGATATTAATAATCGCTAGATTGATACTAATCAGAGCTGCAAACTGTAAAAGATTGACAGCGTTGGAACGAGCAATATCGGCTCCAATCGCCACAATTGCCACTGGACCGGATACTTGTTCCGCTGTTTCGCCAAAATTACTCAGTAGCTGACCAAAGCCTTCCAGGGTTAAGACTGTAATGCGTTGATATTCTTCGGCACCACGACTGAATACCTCCAGCAAACTACCAGCACGCTTACGCACTTCCTCCCCATTGGGAGACAGTTGTACACCAATTTTTCCTTTCCCATCTATCCCTGGTTCCGGAATCACCTTCAACAGTAGCGTTTGTTTTTGACGCTGTATCCGCATTTCCAGGGGCTGGTTGGGATGATTTTGAATCGCTTTCATCAGGAAAGTAATCCCTTCCGGGTTTGCTTCCAACTCTTGACCATCTACGGCGAGAATTATGTCTCTTGGTTTAAGGCCTGCTTCTGTAGCCACTAAACTGCTTTCTGGGGCAAGTTTAGGCACTACCACACCCGCTTGGTAGTTGAATTGGGAGATGCCAACCATTCCTACCTGAGCCACAAGCAGGAAGTAAGCAAAGACTAAGTTAGCAATGACACCAGCACTAATCACAATTGCCCGGTCTAGAATCGGTCGGTTGCGGAGCAAATTGGGGTCATTGGGGGGAATCTCGCTATCGGGGTCATCATCAGGAAAACCCACAAACCCCCCTAGGGGAATCGCTCGCACTGCATACTCAGTTTCTGGACCCTGATATTTCCATAGAATTGGACCAAAGCCAAGAGAAAAGCGATTGGCATAGATTCCTTGCAGACGAGCTGCCATAAAATGACCCAGCTCGTGAACAAGAATCAAGACTGCCAAAACTGCAATCGCCGCCAAAATTGACATATAAGTGAAGAATTTATTTAATGTAATGTTAACTTCATTTTTCTATTGTATAGGCATTGCAATTAGGTTCTAGGTTCTAGGCTTATGGCTGATGGTATTACAAGACGTCTCGCCCCATATAAGGCTGTAAAGCCTCTGGGATCTTAACCGTTCCATCCGGTTGCTGATAATTTTCCAGAATGCCTGACATAGTACGCCCCACTGCCAATCCTGAGCCATTGAGAGTATGAACAAAGTGAGTGCCTTTTTTGCCGGACTCTTTGAAGCGAATCCTACCCCGCCGTGCCTGGAAATCAAAGCAATTGGAGCAACTGGAAATCTCCCGATATGTCCTTTGCGAAGGCAGCCAAACTTCTAGGTCATAGGTTGTAGCGGCTGAGAAACCGATATCCCCTGTACACAGTTCTACAGTTCGGTAGGGTAATTTCAAGGTTTCCAAGATCGCTTCAGCATTCTTAAGCAGTTTCTGATGCTCTTGGGAGGAGGTACTAGGCTCAACAATTTTCACTAGCTCAACTTTATTAAACTGGTGTAGTCGAATTAGACCCCGGGTATCCCGTCCATAGCTACCCGCTTCCCGGCGAAAGCAGGGGGTGAAGGCACAGAGATTAATGGGAAGTTGGGATGCTTCAAGGATTTCGTCTCGGTAGAGATTCACCAATGGCACTTCTGCTGTGGGTGCTAACCACAAATCATCATCAGAACACTTGAAGCTGTCCTCGGCAAACTTGGGCAACTGACCGGTAGCGGTTAGGGATTCACTGTTGATTAGTACCGGTGGCATCACTTCGGTATAGCCAGCAGCAATTTGCTGGTCAAGCATGAAGTTGATTAGTGCTCGTTCCAAAGCAGCACCAGCCCCGATCAATGTCACAAATCGACTCTGAGCGATTTTCACCCCTCGCTCAAAGTTAAGAATGCCGAGTTTTTCGCCAATTTCCCAATGGGGGAGAATCGGAAAATCCTTGGGAATGTACTCATCACCCCAGCGATGGACTTCCACATTTTCGGCTTCACTCTTGCCAATCGGTGTGGATTCGGAGGGCAAGTTGGGGAGGGATAGCAAGAGGGTGTTCAGCTGGTCTTTTAGGTCTTTTTCTTTGGGTTCCAGTTCGCTCAACTTAGTTTTGATTTGGTTACCCTCTTCCTTGAGCGACTGAATTTCTGGGCTTTGTGGAGGACTACCCGATTTGATTTTTTGACCAATCAGCTTACCAATTTCATTACTACGAGCCTGCAACTGGGTGCGGGATGTTTCCAGCTCCCGCTGACGCTGATTCAGTTCCAGAATAGGTTGTAGGTCATATTGATTGACACTACGTCGGTCGAGTAGTTCTTGAACCTTTTGTGGATTTTCCCGAATTTGCTTTAGGTCAAGCACGAATTTTCTTTACTAAAATGACGCGATCGCATGATCGGTACTCATCTGAGCAACATCGATCTAACTTCACCAATTTGCCACAGTTTTCTTGCCAACGGCAATTAACTTCTCCTGGGAGTAGGGAGCGGTGCGACAATCAAGCAAATTTAATTACGGGTCAAGCGCACCGAGGGAGTAGGGAGTAGGGAGTCGGCTGGTGAGCTGGTGAGCTGGTGTGGGGTATGTTGGCTAGCGACTGACTCGATTAAATAGCCACAGGGAAATGGCTATGCCAACAAAATTAGCAAAAATAGTGTTGATGTTTGCCTGCACAACAAACAGGTCTATCGGTGGAACATCATTACAAGCCAACCCAACTGGACTTTGTTGCTGAGCTAGAGCTAGGGCTACAAGGCTGCCTATGACTGCAAATGAGCCAATGATGGTCAATAACATTCCTACTAAACTGACAATCAAGCCCAGCCTAATCGTTTGAAGGGTTTGAGCTTTGCTTGGTATGTCTGACCCATTGGCAGCTAGCAGCCGACTAGCGATGCCAGTGTAACGGTAGGCAAAATAAATGCCTATACCTAAAGCCACTAGTCCACAAACTACGAAAAAAAGACCGAAGCCGATTCCTTGACCCCCTTGATTGTCAGGTTGAGGGCTGGCAAGGGCAAACCCTGCAAACACTAAAATCAGCGTAGAAATAACCCCTAGGATTAACTGAGTCCAGAAGGAAATCCAACCGAATCTGCGTAGGGTTAGGGCAATTTTTTGACGAGCTGGTGGGATGGAACTGTCAGGTATCTCTCGCATGGGGGCTGTGTCCCTTGAGTAATCACTTTTGAACCGCCTACCACGCGCTCCGCAACGCGAAAAGACGTAGGGCTAATCTTGGGTTGGAAGCTAAACACCCTTGTGGTAGGTCGGGGGGGTCAGCAACCAACTTTATTGTGACAAGGATTGATCACACTCGCAATTCATCCCCAGCTAAATCGCAGATAAAGCCCTGAGGGACTTCTTGTGGGAACCGTTAATTTTCTACAAAACCTGCCTGAATGGGTCCTATGTGAGATGAGCAATATTAATGGTTCACTTTTGTGTTACACTAACCCCCACTTACTCCAACCCCGACAAAGATTGCTATATATTAATCCCTCCATGCCCCCATCCTTCCATCCCCGATCATCCTCTCTAGGTCGCATCAATGAAATTGGTGTTACTCGTCTGTCTTGTCTTCCTTCCCGATGTTCCCCTTG
>NZ_JAAHGN010000322.1:0-7172 GCF_010672485.1 Moorena sp. SIO2C4
CTGATGTAGTCCCCTACTCCCTACTCCCGATTCCCGATTCCCGATTCCCTGTTCCCGATTCCCGATTACCGATTCCCGATTCCCGATTCCCGATTCCCGATTCCCTACTTCCTCCTTGTTTGCGGATCCAAAGCATCCCTCAATCCATCCCCAATATAATTAATACTAAGCACTGTTAAAAAAATTGCTAATCCCGGAAAAATTGCCATATGAGGCGCTATTTCAATATAATTTTGGGCATCAAATAGCATACGTCCCCAGGTAGGAACATCAGGGGGAAACCCTAAGCCTAAAAAACTCAGAGTAGACTCAGTAATAATTGCATTTCCCACCGCCAAGGTAGCCGCAACAATTACCGGACTAAGCACATTAGGAAGAATATGAGCCCAAATCAATCGACGAGGTTTAGCACCAATCGAGCGAGCTGCTGTTACAAAATCCATCTCTCGCACTGTCAAGAAACTAGCTCGTACTAATCGCGCCACCGACATCCAATTCAAGCAACCAATTACTAGCACTATCAATATAAAAATACCCAACTCTGGCCCAGCCAGCTGCCGCATGACATCTCGGAATAAATAAATCACTAACAGTAACAACGGTAGCTGAGGTAATGCTAAAAATAAATCCGTCAGACGCATTAGGAAGGTATCAATTACTCCTCCATAGAAACCCGATAACGCTCCAATTAAAGTTCCCAAGGAAATCGCCACTACCATAGCCGCAATCCCCACCGTTAAAGAGATGCGTCCCCCCCACAATACCCGAGCCAGTTGATCCTGCCCTAAATCATTAGTACCAAAAGGATGTTCCCAACTTGGTGGCGCACTGGATAGACTAAAGTCAATTTTGTCAATAGGTGTTTTATCAATGAATGGCCCTAAAACAATGGTAAGCACCATAATTATAAGTACAATAGACCCGATTACAGCCATTCGGTCTTGGCGAAACCGACGCCATCCATCTCCACCAAAAAACTTCCACAGAAAATTCATTTTTTGTATAGTGTATAGGCTTTTAATTAGGTGAGGTAAATTTTAGGGAGCAGGGAGCAGGGAGCAGGGAGCAGTTAAGTTCTAATAAGTAATAGTTTAAAAATTCTGTGTACCTCATTATATAGCAATTCTATATCCCATAAGGTACAAAATGACCCCCCTAAATCCCCCTTAATAAGGGGGACTTTGAGGTTGATAAGCGTACCTCATAACTGCGATAAACGCTATAATATAGACTGCTGTAGACCTCAGTTAGCTATAGCATTTATATCATGAATTGTGATAGTTTTTATTCCCTAATCCCTAATCCCTACTCCCTAATCCCTGTTCCCTGTTCCCTGTTCCCTGTTCCCTACTATATTATCTGAACTCTCGGATCTAGAATGCCATAAAGGATATCAGCGACTAGATTAAAGACTACAATTAAAATAGCGTAGATAAAGGTAATCGCCATCACTACTGGTGTATCGTTTCGATAGATAGAATCAATCAGCAAAGCACCAATTCCAGGTACTCGGAATACTTGTTCAGTGATTAAAGCACCAGTGAATACAGTAGGAATATCTAGGGCGACTAAGGTAACAACCGGAATCAGAGCATTCCGTAAGATATGGCGATTGACCACTACAAATTGATGTAATCCCTTAGCATAAGCAGTACGCACGTAGTCTTGATTTAGCTGTTCGAGTATGGATGAACGAATAAAACGCATCAATACTGCTGCTTGAAATAAGCCTAATACTACGATGGGCATGATAGACTGCTTGACTTGGATAACAAAACTATTCCAATCTGTTACCTTCAGGGTGCTGTCGTAGATAAACGGTAACCAATTTAGCTGGACACTAAACAGAATAATGAACAGCAAACCAGTGAAAAAGGTTGGTAGAGAAAATCCTAGAAAAGCCAGGGTGGTGACAATGTTATCAAAGATAGAGTAACGTTTAAGTGCCGAAATTATTCCTAAGGGAAACGCCAGCAATACAGCAAAAATATAAGCGGAACCTACAACCCATAACGTAGTAGGTAAACGCTGGAGCATTAGGGCACTAACAGGACTACGGCTAGTGAAGGAGTATCCCATATCCCCTTGGATAAATGACCACGCCCATTTAATATACCGAATCGGGATGGGTTGGTCTAAACCAAGGGCTCGACGAATATTTTCCCGCACTTCTGGGGTAATCGAAGGATTAGTGGCAAATTCCCCCATCGGGTCTCCAGGTGCTAAGGCCAGGATACCGAATACTACGATACTGATAGCAATCAAGGTGGGAATAGAAACTAAAAGACGATTAATTAAGTATCGCGTCATTGAAATTGATTATTAGTTAATTTGTAAGCATTCAGCTATCAGCCGTTGGCCGTTGGCCACGCTACGCGAACAGCCGTCAGCTAATGAACAGGAGGTAGTAAACAAGCTTATGCTGGTACGGCTCGTTGAAAATCCCTGCTCATTTTACTCATTCGACCCCCTATAGTTAAAATCCCTCCTAGCTGATAGCTGATAGCTGATAGCTGATAGCTGATAGCTGACGTTAATTGAAACTTGAAACTTGAAAAATTAGGAATAACTATCACTTCCGCTTCCAATCCATAATATTCCAAGTATTGCGATCCCATGGTGTCAAGTCATAACCCTCCAGCTGATTGCTAAACCCAGCTGCGTCAGCCCGATGGACAATGGGCAAAACTACCACATCATCTTTAACCAGTAAGTCATTCATCTGGATAAAGATTTTCCGACGTTTTTCTGGGTCTAACTCCTTTGTAGACTGCTGCCAAAGCTGATCGTATTTCGGATTACAGTAGCGAGAGACATTTTTTCGAGACCATTGATTAGCTTTCTGGGAAATTTCATCACAGGTATAGGTTTTCAGATACGCACCAGGGTCGGGGCTATCATTCCCTGTGGTGAACATTTGTAGGTCAGCATAGAAGCGTTGGTTAGTATCGGTGTTGGCTGGATCACCAGAGAAATAAATACTAGCATCAATACTCTTGAGTTCTACCCCAACCCCAATCGAGGCTAGGGTCTGTTTGACAATTTCCTGAGTCTTCTGGCGCACGGGATTGACCGAAGTCTGAAACAACACGGTCATCTCCACCCCATCTTTATCCCGAATCCCGTTACCATTGGTATCTTTCCAGCCTGCTTCCTCCAACAAGGCTACCGCTTTTTTAGGGTTAAATTCATAGGTAGTATTGGGAGACTTATATTGCTCTGGTAACACTAAGAAATTCCCTGTGGCTTTGCCCGTTGGTCCATAAAGCTGTTGGGCAATGGTTTCCCGGTCTAGGGCTAGGTTAAAAGCCTGACGCACTCGCTTGTCTTTGAAGAACGGATGGGGAAATTTGACACTAGACCGTTCTCCAGAGGGGGCTTGTTGATTGGGGTCGGTTTGATTGATTAAAATCCGTTCTACCAACGCCCCAAAGATAGCCACCACTTTACCTTTACCCCCCGCTTCCAGTCGCTTCAACACCGGTGCTTCCACTTGCAGATTGTAGGCATAATCCCCATCGCCGGTTTGTAAGACTGCTCTAGCAGCAGAGGTAGCATCACCACCGCCTTTTAGTTCTACTCGCTCGAAATAGGGTTTATCGGCTTCTCGGAAGTTAGGGTTTGGCTGATAAACTACAGTATCCCCTGGCTTAAATTCTACGACCTGATAAGGACCGGTTCCTACAGGCATCAAGTTGGCTGGCGCTTGTCGTGCATTGGCACCATTGAAATCTTGATATAAATGCCGTGGCAAAATAATGCCATCACTACCGGAAAAGACTAAAAACCAAGCTGGATTAACATCCTTGAAGTTGACTTTGACTGTGTAGTCGTCGATTGCTTCAACGTTTTTGATAGTTTTATAGGTACTAGCAGTAGTCGAACCTACGGCTGGATTGGTGATGAACTCATAAGTGAACACCACATCAGCAGCGGTGAAAGGGGTGCCATCGGACCACTTTACATTGCGCTTTAGTTTCCAAGTCACCGACTTACCATCAGCAGCAATTCCACCATTCTCTACCGTAGGAACTTCTGCTGCCAAAAACAGAACCATCTCCCCATTTTTGTCATAACTAGTCAGAGGTTCAAGGGTAATCCGACTCGCTTCGGAATCCTTGTAACCATTAGAAAGATGGGGATTGAGGATAGTGGGTGCTTGCCAGTACAGTAGCTTCAAAGTACTGTCCTGGTTGGACTGTAAAACTGCACTATCAGGGGAATTACAGCCAGTTAAACACAGAAGACTCAATAGAATCAGGATATAGTATCTAGTCAAAAATCGTCCCACCAACTTTTCTCGTTCACATACATTTGCCGCAATTGTTGCAATTCTGCCTCAAAAAGTACACGTTTGACTAGACCAACCAATTTTCCCCACTGATAAAGATTAAGCTTTGAGGAAGCTTGCTTAAACTGCTGGGCGTAGAATCGGCTCCAAAAACCCAGGGATTGCTTGGATTTGTGCCTTTTGTCCCGCCGTTTAAGCCAGCGGTCGTAATCTCCAGTTTTTGGGGGGTCTACCCCTAAAATTGGCGGAAAATCGGCGTAGCTGACAAATTGACTGACACCTTTGGCGTGTACGTAAACAACGTGCTGCCAGCAATCGATGCGATAAATTTCCTCTGGTTGGATATTAAAAAACAAGGCTACCGTATTTTCAGTGACAAATCGTGCCAGTGGATGAACCACTCGCGATTTATGGTTGATTTTAGATACGGTGACTACGGGTAATTTATGGCTAGGTGTTGTTAACATAATTAGTATTACCTCCATGTTTCTTGACATGAGGTTTGCTATGTGCGATCGCCCTGGTGTTTAAATTTTTTGAGGGCGATCGCTTTTCATAGTTTGCTCGATTGAACTATTAAACTATAAACTTCATCAATTGTCAAGTATGGGTTTAGTCAGACTGAAAGTACGAGAACTAGCACAGGAGAAGGGCTGGACACTCAAGGAAGTTTCTGACCGTTCCGGAGTGATTTACAGCACTGTAAGACACTATGCCCGCTGTCCTGGTCTAAAAACAATTGACTATACTTCTATGGATAAATTAGCCAGGACGTTTGATGTAATGGTTCAGGACTTAGTAGAGATTTTAGAAGAGTGAAGGAAATCAGCGCTAAATTCTTAAATCTTTCTAAACGTAAGCTATCAGCGTGTCGCGTATCAGCTATCAGCTGATGCCCGTAGCGCAATCGGTGCTTTTGAATAAAATAAGCTGACGGCTGACCACTGACGGCTGACCACTGACGGCTGAATGCTTTGCTGTCTCAAGGACGGGAATTGACGGGATTCTGTTCAAAGGCTCGAATTGTCCCAGCACGACAATCCCGGAGCCAAGTCTTAACCGCTTGACCAATAACACCATTAGTACTTTCCCGTGGCGGTGTAGGAAGTTTGCCTTCTGAAACAGAACCAATACGGGAAAAAATCATCACTAAGCGCCAGCCATCAGAGCTTTTGGTCAAAAATAGCAGTGATAATTCTGAAACTCTACAGCTTTATCCTTGAAATACTTGCGCTCTAGGGTAGTTAGAAAGATTTGTTGAAGTGCTTCGCTATCCGTTGGGTTAGGTACAGTCGTGGATTGAAAGGACTTAAGGGGCAGAGGTTCAAACTCTGGCTTTCCTGCCACGATTACATAACTGAAATTGTCCACAGTGGAGTCTGAGCGCCGCGCCCTCTGAATCACTCGATTGGCATAGCTAGGTAAATCCTTCAGCAATAGGGAGGTTAAGGTTTCCACCTCTACCGAACAGGTTGGACGGGGTGAAGGTTGAAGGTTGGCAGGTCGGAGGAACCTTGAAGGGTTAAGGTTGGTCGGTTGGAGGTTGGCAGATTGAAGGTTGGGAGGTTGAAGGTTAGTAGGTTGAAAGTTGGCAGGTTGAAGGTTGACAGGTTGAAGGTTGACAGGTTGAAGGTTGACAGGTTGAAGGTTGACAGGTTGAAGGTTGACAGGTTGAAGGTTGACAGGTTGAAGGTTGACAGGTTGAAGATTGACAGGTTGAAGGTTGACAGGTTGAAGGTTGGTCAGTTGAAAGTTGGTAGGTTGTTGGCCAAAGGCGTTCGAGAAGGGTAGGTTCAACAGTAGACCTCTTTCAAAAGTAGTTTTCTGATACTGTTTTCGTGAATTCTTGTCCACTGTTCCCTGTTCCCTGTTCCCTGTTCCCAACTTCTGAAAGAAGTGTAGTTGAAAGTTTTCTGGGAAACCTTCTAGGTTCAACTTGCTAAGGTTCAACCCATTAATCTGTAATCCCAAGTAAGCAATTAGAAGTAATCCCGTCAGCTGAAAGCTATACACCAGTACCAGCTAATTCCTCACAAATCCTATTCCAGGCAGCCACTGGGTCGTCAGCAGCGGTAATTGGTCGCCCTATAACTAGGTAATCTGCACCAGCTTGTAGAGCAGCTAGTGGGGTCATTGCCCGTCGTTGATCACCTTTTTCTGACCATTGGGGGCGTACTCCTGGACAAACCAGGAGAAAATCATCACCACACACTTGTCGTAGCTGTGATACTTCCATGGGGGAGCACACTGCCCCATTCAAACCTGACTCTTGAGCGAGTAGTGCCATTTGTAAGACAAATTCGGGCAACTCGATCGGAATTTTCAGGTCAAAGGCCAAATCCCGGGAATTGAGACTGGTGAGTAGAGTAATACCAATTAACTTTGGGGGGGGACATCCCGCTGTCAAAGCTCCCTCAACTGCCGCTTCAGCCGCTCGTTTGAGAGCATTGCGACCAGCAACAGCATGAATGGTGATTAAGTCCACACCATAGGCGGCTGCAACCCTTGTTGCTCCAGCGACCGTATTGGGGATATCGTGAAATTTAAGATCCAGAAATATCCGCTTTTGCCGATGTTTGAGAGTATGAATAATCTCAGAACCAGTGCTCACAAACAGTTCCAGCCCTACTTTCCAAAAGCTAACCTCAGGCAACTGCTCCACTAATGCGATCGCATCTTCTTTGCTCGGCACATCCAAAGGAACAATAATCCGATCTTCAACCTTCAACCTCCTAACCTCCTAACCTTCAACCTTCAACCTCCTAACCTTCAACCTTCAACCTCCTAACCTTCAACCTCCTAACCTTAAACCTTCAACCTTCTAACCTTCTAACCTTCTAACCTTCTAACCTTCTAACCTTCATTGATACCTTCAACTAAC
>NZ_JAAHGN010000323.1:0-7161 GCF_010672485.1 Moorena sp. SIO2C4
CTATTTACTTCCAAAGATCCTGATGTTTGGCAAAACATTATCAAATGGTACGATGAAGTAAAAAATTATGACAAAACTCCTGGATTAGAAAACGCAATTCAAGAACTAGTAGTGTTTGTTGAATCTTATCTACGTTATGGAAATAATTTATGCGGTCAATCCTTGCCTATTGATAATTCTACTCATGCTTACGCAGGTCTTCAGCTACCTAATGACCCCCGTTCGATCTTAGATATTAAGAAGTTTGAACAGTTTCCTCCAGAAGACGAGGAGCAGTTTCCTAAGTTTTTGCAAGCCACCTTTCCTCTAATCGGACGAATAAATGTTGAAGTCAAAGTGTCAGATAAAATTTGGGATCTTTCATCTCTTCAAGAAGCAAACAAGTTAGTTTTACTAGACTTGCCTGGATTAGGGGCTGATAAATCTGAGCTTCGAGATCGATTTGTAAATGTCCATGAAATGGAAAATGTACAGACGATTTTACTATTGACCTATGGTCCTCGTCCAGGAAGTACAACAAACAATGAAATCATCGATCTGCTCCGAAAGCAAAGAAAAAACCAAAATCTCGATGATTTTATCCTTGTAGGTGTGGGGCGATTTGATGATTTGCCTGGGGCAGAAGTTGGTATTGACAAGCTTCTTAGTAACACAGAGCAACTAACAGAGCAGAAAATTTTCGATGAAATACCAGCTTTGCGTAAGGTTATTGAAAATTCCCGTAAATTGACGAAAGGGAATGATGAGCAAAGAATCGTTTTTATGTCAGCATTTGCTGCTCTTGAGTATTTGATAAAAAACCTAGACAGCACCATTAAAATTGCGACACCAACTGTACTAGAAAACCTCAATATATTTCAGAAGCATTTTCCTGATCTAAACGAAAAATGGCAGCAGTTAAGCGAAAGGTTAAAAAAATCTGAACCTGATAGTATTTTAGTAACTTGGCTAGATGCTTTCACAAAAGATGGTGGTCTTTCTAGACTACGGTATCTGCTTGAAAATCACGTGGCAACTCATGGTCTTGAACAATTATATAAAGATGTCAACGTTAAAGTACAAACTTTGGTTAAGGAACAACAAAATTTAGCACAGAAAGTTAATAATCCTTCACTGGCTAAATTGCTGGCTTCTGAGAATCCCAAATTACGAATCCTGCGCCAAGCACTCCGAGAATTAGCAGATAGTTATAAAGCCTTAAAAACCCATTTAGAAAAAAATCCATTGGAATTGGGAGTAGGAATAGATGAAACAAGAAGCACAATTTCCCTTCGACAAGAGGTTGAAGAAAAAGTAAATTCTGAAATCTCTCGCTGGAGTGAATGGAGAACCCTATTTCTCAAAATTAAAAACGGAATCGTCAATTTACCACAAGTTGACAGTGAGGATGAAAATCCATTTTCGTTGGAAATAATACCTCAAGAAGGAACAGGAAAATCTTTTACTAAAAGCGATGAATTGTATCCTTCTTTTCAGGAGACTTGTGATCAACTCGAAAAGTTTATTCAGGAGCGTGTTGACCAGTCTATCAAAGACTGGTTAGATGAATTATCAAATAAACTAATTTCCTTAAAGGACAATCAGAGGACAATCAATGTCAAAGAAATACGGTCTGAAATTGAAAATTGTGTTGTGAAAAAAGAAGAAATAGAAAAAAATATAAAAAACTTACTTTTTATAGCATCTCCGAGCGAATGGGAATCAATGCTGCTACAAATAGTGAAAAGAAATAGTTCTATAACTATAGACCCGGATACTTTATTTCCTTTACCCCGTGAAGACAAAAATAGCCATGAACCTGCTTTGATATTCGGGTGGTCTCCAGACCATAAACAAGCTACTAGAAGCATACCACTCTACGAAAACCATCTAACTTTTATACTGGGACTTCGAGATACAATTATTTGTAGCGTTAGTGATAGCTTTATTCAAATTTTAAGCAAAGTAAATCAAACAGTTAATGAGAAAATACAAACAGTTTTTTTAGACAATGCTATTTTAACTTTGCAAGATAAGTTATTAGGAAATAGAACGTTGCTAAAACAAATGGTAGGTGAAGAGCCAACTGAAAAAACCACACCAGATTGGTTATTAATCCTACAGGAGCTAGTAAATATTCCTCTTTAAACTTTGCCAAAGATGTTGATATGCCTGTTGGAATTAAGATTGTAAATAAATTTCTGTTGAACCAAATCAAAACAGTAAACAATACTAAGTGGTTAAAGCTTCCTGTAATAGACCTGATTCATGAGCACGACGATCCAGCTAATCTTATAAGGATTGATCATATCAACTGTACTATAACAGGAAATCCTCTAGAACTTAGAGATAAAATTCAACAGGCTTACAATAATTCTTTTAAGAATTATCCAATACCATTTTATCTGGATTCGCTATTACGATTTTCTCCATACTGCAAACTCGATAGATCTCTGCCCATTTCTGCCAATTATTTTTTAGGATTTAATATAGATTATATCGAGCAAAATAGCAACGTAAGTGAATCGCACACAAAGTCTCAAACCTGTAATTTATTTTACAAAAAAACAAGTAAGGGGGAAAAAATGCTCTCACATGGTGGATGGATTGCTATCGATTTTGGTACTTCAAATTCTACTGTTACTTTTTACGATCCTAGAGAAGCAATAGAACCAAACGAATTATCCTTGGAACAAAAAGACCTATTATTTAAACTTTTTAACGAATGGTTAGGCTCATCTGACTCAAAATTACCAGGAGTTGGTGATGATGAATGGCAGGAATATATCGAACAAGTTGAAAATAATTTGGGAAAATCTTGGCCAGAAATTATCGACAATAAAAATAGCTCGATCTTGTTAGAGGGAATTCGCCAACTAGAAATTTCCTTAGGTACTAGACTAGATGATCCAATCTACCCGGTAGTTAGTAAAAAACTTAACGAAATTTACCGTCAATTATTTCAGTTACCACCCTTACAAAAGGAACGTATCGTTCTGGCAAAAATAGATAAAAATCTACCCCAAGATACACAAATTACTAGCGAACTGGAACTGGTTGGTGTAAATGGATTCTTGGAAGTGGAAATGGGGGAAATAGCTAGAAATAATCGATTGGCAGCGATGTCCAAAGAGACTACTGATGAAAACCAGGAAGATGAAAACCAGGAAACATTTTGGCGAAAAATAGAAAGTAAGTTTCATCATTCTCCGAAGCGTTACCTTAATAAAACCAGAAAAAAAGGAGAAGAAGATAAAATCAAGATATATTGGGAAGGAGAAGATAAAAATATTGAATATAGTGAGCTAATTCAAGCAGCGATGAAATGTCTGATTGAATTAACAGAAAATTTTAAAGATAAACCGGAAAATAAAAAACGTTATGATAGCGGTAAATTTTACAGAGTAATAGTTACTTATCCGACGGTATCTAAGCCAGAAAATCGTCGTAAACTGGAAGACTTAGTAAGTCAAATTCTTGAGCAAAAATTTACAGATACAGATGTCAAAGTAGACGTAAAAAAAGATTTTGATGAAGCAATCGCTGCTGCTATTTTCTATGTATGGCGAGAATTTGGTGGAAACCAAACTATCGGTATAGAAGCTTTTAAAACTCGCTGTCGTCGTAGCGGTCAAAAATGGGCTCAAAACCTAATGGTATTGGACATTGGTGGTGGAACGACAGACTTGGCTTTAATTCGTTTACTTCTAAGAGATGATAGTCCATTTGACCCAGGAGAAGATCGAGGAGCTGGTGGACGTTACTATGTTCTGACTCCAGAGTTGATGGGGTCTTCTGGACACTTATTTTTAGGGGGTGAGTTAATTACTCTACGACTCTTTCGCGTGCTTAAAGTAGCGATTGTTGACAATTTGTTAACGGCATTTACAGAAGGAAAATTAAAGGATGATAAGTTAGACGAGCTGATCAGAGGATTAGAGCCAAGATTTTTGCAACAAGATAATCACAACAAATACCGCACTCGCTCCCTATTAGAGTGCATTGACAAAGAAAACCCAGAAAACGATCCATTTTCTTCAACAGTTTTAAACTATGCAGAAGAAATATTACCAACTCGATGGAAAGAGGATCGAAAAAAACTACAAGCTTTTTACACCCTTTGGCGATGGGCTGATGATGCTAAAGTTGAATTAAGCAAAAGTAGCGTTGAATATGATGAATATGAAATTCCGCCGAATCAATTAGAACAATTTCTTCGCGTTCAACAAGCTATTGAGCTTGGTGAATATAATCCTGGCATCAAGCTATCTAAACAACAACTTGAAACAGCTGCTTCAAAAGTGGTTGGAGAAGCAATCAATATTGCTAAAGAATTGCTAGAAAGCCGATTGCCTAAAGACAGTTTAACTGGTAAAAAAGAACCTTTGGATTGGTTAATTTTATCGGGACAGACTTGCCATCTAGATTTAGTCAGGCGTAAAATTAATGAAATATTTAGCAATACCAAGAACGATTTCGAGTGGAACCCAGCCAGGATTACTTTTGTACCTGACTATGCCAAATTAGCTACGTCAATCGGGGCTTGTTATGGCATGAGCCGACAGCAGTTCACTTATTCTCCGAAAGACGCGAAAGATAAGCTAAAAGAAGGTAAAAGCGAACTCTATATCGAAGTTAATAATTTACTTTACACATTGCCTTGTGCTTTCTTGAGGCAAGTTGTAGAATCTTTAGAACCAGTTTTTCAAGCACGACAGCCATTGTATCAATTTAATCCTAATGAGGAAGCTAAAGCTCGAAGTGAATGGTTCGGTGTTTTACCAACTACGAACATTTATCGTCGAGACTTTGAAAGTCAAAGAGAAATTTTATGGGCTAAATTTAACTTTGAAGAGATTGCCAAACAAATCGGAATATATTCCCAGAATAATAATCAATGGCATCAGGGATTCCAAGCTCAGTTTGAAGTTAACCAAACCCTAGAAATTGAAATGGTAGTTTGTCGGGGCAAACCTCATTATTTAGTAGGGGATCAGGTGGATGACAATAACTCTACCTTAACAAATATTAACCAAACAATATCGGAAGAGCTAAAAACACGAACAGAAGAGTTGGAGAAAGCAAATATACAAGAAGAAGTTCCTCAAGCTATGATTATCGATAGTGTACTTCAGTGGGATATTGCTATTGGGATCAATGAAGAATCTCCACACCTAGTTTTCAAGGCTGGGGAAAAACTTGATGATATTTTTCACAATGAAGACGAAGGAGAACAAACAACTAAAGAAACTAAAGGAGCTATCAGCAAAGATGAGAACCAGAAGCCTCGACCTCTCCCACCATTCCCCAGAAGTGGCAGACACACCTTCTATGCTTACTATCCCAGCTTAGAGAGCCCAAAACTGAAGGAAATATATCTTGGTACATTAGGATTTGAGGAAAATCAGATTAAGGATAACTGCAGATACTACATTACAATTGATGACCAAAGTAATCTGCGTATTCATGAAGGGGAAGTTCCTTATTGGATATCGGATCAACCAGAAGTTTTAAAAGAAAAAGATGGATGTGTACTTAGAGTTAAGCGTAGTCCCATAGAAGAAGAGAATAACGATGAGCAAAACCCCTTTAGTGGAGTACACTGATGGTGATGGATTGAGTCAACTGCTCAAACAGTTGTTAGTAAGAGACTCGGAGCTAGGGCGATATCTACGGCATACTCTCAAGGGACTGTATGCCTCTTTGGAATCAGCCCGTGCAGAAGCTATTTCATTAGACAATTCAGAAGAAGCTACCCTTTGTGGTCAGCTATCCGAACTACTAGATCAGCTTTTAAAAGAGAATACTTCTAACGAGGCTCTCTCTAACAAAGATACTTCCAAGAATACAAATTCGGAAAATTTAACTGATTTTAAAAATCCAGGATTAATTCTCCAAGATTTCTGTAATGACTTCTTCACAGATAAGAAACTTTACCCTTATATTGGTGATTCAAAACCTCGAAGCACTAATGACTCAGACTTATGGGACGAAATTCAAAAGCTTTTACTGCGTGTTCCAGGGTCTATGGCTCAAAAGTTGCAAAATAAAGCTCTACAGTCAGCTAAAAAAATCAAGGCAAAGGAAGATGATACGAACAACAACGAACTTCCTTTTTCAGAAAATAAACTTCTCTATCCTGGTTTAACAGGAACAGTTAAGGCTCAAGGGTTGTGTTTATCAACTGAAGCTTCCTTAGACTCAGAGATTAACGATAAAAATCTAGATGGGGATCTGAAATTTCTTGCCCAGATCGTATCTATCTGCATATATTTTATTCAAAATGACCCCTCCCTACATCATTGCCTGAAAAGTATTAAATTTTTTGGTATAACCCGTTTTAATTCCCAGCATAGAGAGGATTATATCAAAACCTTGATACTTTTTTTCAAAAAAGTCAAAGACCATGAACAAGATCCGATTAAATCCTTAAAGGCAAGGCTGGACTTAGACGAGGCGATTAACTCATTAGTATATCAGCCTTTAGCTGACCCAAATTCCTGGTGGTGTAATTTGCAGAAAGATGCAAGAAAAACCCTTGACAAAGCAGTGGAAAGAGTTAATAGTATGGAGGGTGATCAAGCAGGATGTCAATGGCTTTTAGGTGTTCGAGATGATATTATTAAATATACAGAGAACAAAGATGACGTAATCGATAAATTACAGGTTAGAGGTACTCCTGGTAAAGTCTTAGCTTGCTTGCGTGTTTACGCTTGGATTAATCAAGAAAAAATGCCTGGTCGAGTAATCTTTTACCCAAAATAGCTTATCCTTTGTCTGACCAAGGCAAGATACTCCTTGAAGTGTGGAATTCCATAACTCCTGAAAAAAACTGACCTAACCGAAAAATCCGCCCATCCCAACTCATTCTTGACCTGCTTAAATCCCAGAAGTGTTGAACGTTTTAAACGTTCAGCACTTCTGATTACACCCATGGAGCAGTCTTGATTGATCTTTACATTGACCCCGCCTATCGCTGACGAGGCTTAGGTGCAGCGTTGATTTATGCGATCGCAAACGAAATGACCTGCATAAACTGGACAGTTATGGGAGGGCTAGGCCGTGTTTTCAAAGTTTTCCGCAAGATTTAGATCCCCCCCAACCCCCCGCGCGGAAGGGGGGAGCCATTCTCAAAGTCCCCCTTTTTTAAGGGGGATTTAGGGGGATCTCCGAGTTTGAAAA
>NZ_JAAHGN010000324.1:0-7156 GCF_010672485.1 Moorena sp. SIO2C4
CTTCGCGAAGGCATATCTCTCTTTGCCAAACTCTCCCCACCACCACTAGTAGTACCACTCTAAGTGTCTCTTCGCGAAGGCATACCTCTATTTGCAAAAAAACAGACACTTAGACTGGTACCCTTCGCGAAGGCATAACTCTCTTTGCAAAAGTGTCCCCACCACCACTAGTAGTACCACTCTAAGTGTCTCTTCGCGAAGGCAAAACTCTCTGTGCAAAACTATCCACAATAGCACTAGTAGTACCAGTCTAAGTGTCTCTTCGCGAAGGCATAACTCTCTGTGCGAAACTGTCCCCACTACTACTAGTAGTACGAACGGATTTACTATGAGTGCTACCGCCCCAATGCCTTTGCTAGGGTATTAAATGACCAAGGAGAAGTAATAGATATTGTCAATAACTATGAGTATTTGAGCTTCAATATTGGTCCAACGTTAATGTCCTGGCTGGAAAATTACGATGTGGAAGTGTATCAGCGGATTCTGGAAGCGGACAAGAAGAGTTGCGATCGCTTAAATGGTCACGGAAATGCGATCGCTCAAGTGTACAACCACATCATCCTTCCCTTAGCCAATGAACGGGACAAATACACCCAAATCCGTTGGGGAAAAGCGGACTTCCGTTCCCGCTTTGGTCGTGAACCCGAAGGGATGTGGCTGGCGGAAACGGCAGTAGACTATCCCACCTTGGAAGCATTGGTAGCAGAAGATATTCGCTTTATTATCCTAGCCCCTGCCCAAGCTCAACGTTGCCGCCCAATTCCCACTGAACTCACCAGTGAACACAATAGTAATTCTCCATGGCAGGAAGTGGGAGGTGCTCAGATTGACCCTACTCGGCCTTACCGTTGCTTCCTCAAAAATGGCAAATTTATTGATATCTTTTTCTATGATGGCCCAATCTCCAGAGATATGGGCTTCAATGATTTACTCAGCAGTACTGAACACTTCGCCAAGCGTTTGGGTCAAGCAGTACGTGGGGATCATCGCAGTGCCCAGTTGATTGCTGTGGCAACGGATGGGGAAACCTTTGGCCATCACAAAACAGGCACTGAGAAGTGTATTGCCTACGCTTTTACCCATGAGTTTCCCCAGCGCAACTGGACAGTAACCAACTTTGCCCACTACCTTAGCTTTAATCCGCCCACCTGGGAAGTGGTACTGAAGCCAGTAACAGCCTGGAGTTGCTCCCATGGGGTTGACCGTTGGCAAGATGATTGTGGCTGTGGTGGTGGCGGGAAGTGGTACCAAACGTGGCGTCGTCCCCTGCGGAATGCCCTGGATTGGTTACGGGATGAATTGATTCAGGTATATCAAGAGACTGCTAGCCAATTCTTCCATGACCCTTGGCTAGCCCGGGATGAGTATATCCAAGTGGTTCAGAACCGTTCCCCAGCCAATGTGGAAAGTTTTCTGGAGCGTCATAGTACTCACCCACTGGCTCAAGCCCAACAAGTGGATGCCTTACGACTCCTGGAAATGCAGCGTCATGCTCTGCTGATGTATACCAGTTGTGGTTGGTTTTTTGAGGAAATCTCCCGTCCAGAAGGGGTTCAGATTCTGCGGTATGCTGCCCGTGCTATCGAGTTAGCTGGTGATGTTGCTAAAGTCCAACTGCAAGAAGAATTTATCCAACGCCTTGCTCTAGCACCCAGTAATGTGGAATGCTTTAAAACTGGTGACCAGATTTATCGCCAACTAGTGGTGTCAGCCCACGTTAGCTGGAAGCAAGTAGTAGCAGACTATGCCATTACTTCCCTATTTAACAACTATTCCCAAGAAGACAAAATCTACTGTTACTATGCCCATCAGCAATATTACCAGCTAAAACGAATCGGGGCATTAACCCTAGCTGTGGGACAGTTACAATTGGTTTCTGAAATAACTAGGGAAAGTGATGATTTTGTGTTTGCCTTGCTATACCTAGGTGGTTGGGACTTCCACTGCTGTATTCAACCCCTTGCTGAATGTCGAGGCTACCGCCAGCGGTTGGACACATTATTTAATGCCCTAGACCAAGGCAGTGCAGCCCACACAATTTTGGTAATGAATCAGCTGTTTGGGCAGCAACATTTTAATTTGCAGCATCTGTTTGCTGAAGAGCGACACCGGATTATGCAGCTGTTGAGCCAGGAAACCTTGACCCGTTTGGATCAGCTCTATACCCAGGTTTATCGGGATAACTATAGAGCCTTGATGGCTTTCCATCAGGGTGGGTTATCTGTTCCCAAGGAGTTGCAAGTAGCAGCAGAAATTGCTATATCCAATCAGTGTATTACTGTGATTAGGGCATTAGATAGTGATAGCAGTGATCAGCAGGTGGTATGGAGTAGCTTGGCAGAGTTAGAAGCGATCGCAATAGCAGCGAATCATCTCCACTGTCAGTTGAATACCCTAGAAGTCAAGCAAACCTTAGAAAAGTTAATTTTGCGTACGCTCTGGCAAATTCTTTACGATAGCAACCCAGAGGAAGTGGAAGTCGATATTCAACGGCTAGACAAAATGATTGATCTAGGCAATCAGCTCAATCTAAGCTTATCCTTAGATCGTTGCCAAGAACTTTACTTGCAGTACTTACATAACCAACTTTTGCCTCAGCTGATCCAAAGCCAAGACTTAAAGAAAGATAGTAAAGATAGTGATAGCAATGGCAGCTATCCCTGGCTATGTAACATGTGTACCTCCAGTGCTTCCCTTAGTACTTCACTTTCCCCAAGCCCCCTACTCAAGTTGGGTCAAACCTTAGCAGTGGATCTCAGTGGTTGGGTAACCAATCTACCCTCACCAGGGTAGGAGAGTGTAGGTTGGTTACCGTGAATCATCAACAGTTAACTATAGCTTTTAACTATAGCGTTGCTATTACAGTTTGTGATTAGAGAGCACACTGGCACCAAAGGCTCCTACTGCTAGCAGACTTAGCACCGACATCGGTTCAGGAACAGTAGTCTTAGAAACAGCTGCTGCTCCAAAGATCCTATTAATACCCCCGAAGGCGACATTTTGACTAAAAGTACCTGCTCCTGTGGTTGGATCGATGGTGATCTGTTGTCGATCAGCTGTGTAACCGAACAAGGTTCCATTTTCAAAGAACAAGCCAAATATATCCCTAAAGCCGATACTACCAATCTCAGTAGCTGTACCGTCATTAGCGATAGAGAACAAGATGTCAGAGCTGCCGTCAACAGAGAGTGATGTGGCAAAAAATTGATTATTTACAGAATCGAATGCTATGTCGCCACTGCTGTTGAAGTTAGGAATTGTAGCCACTAATGATGCAGCACCACTAGAGGTATCAATAGTATAAAAACTATCATCTCCAGCGCCGTAAAGCACGTTATCATCATCAGAAAACCCTAAAGCATTTATAAACGCAAAAAGGTAGCCAATTAGGGAGGATAAACCCGTGCTTTTATCAATACTATACAAAGCGCTGGGAGTGACACCAAATAGCTCCCCACTATTTGATAAAGCTATATCAAAAAAGGGGATACCGTCGCTGTTCAATGGTGTGAATTTTCCGGTTGAAGTATCGATTTTTCCAACTTGTCCATTGGAAGTAGAGAGGAAGGATGCCGCCTGAGCTGTTCCTATTGTTCCTAGGCTAAAAACTACTGCCCCAGCCATAGCTATTGGTAATTTTTTCATGATAGTTTTATGCTGCAACTCTTAGATGTAGACAGTGACCTTACTCTGAAATTTGATATCAAGTCCGTTTGATTCCCTGGTTTATAGTCGGCTTTTTTGTGCCCTTTTTCCTTGAATACTCTTGTTTTAGACAATACTGATGCTACCGGACTTGATATCAATAAACTACTCCAAAGTAAGATCAGTAAATCCTAAGCATTAAGCTATCAGCCGTCAGCGGTCAGCCTAATGCTTAAAATAAACCTCAAACGGTAGAATTTAAGCATTCGAGATTTTAGAGAATTCAAAGTCTGGGGAAAAGCCCATCAGCCCAAGACTATGAATCCTTGGCAGCAGCTGAAAGCTGAAAGCTGACGGCTGAATGCTTATAGTAAACCTACAAACGAGAAAATTATTTACCTTTTGCTTATGTTTATATTCATTAAATTTAACTAGATTTTTCTCTCTCCGAAACTATGAATCGGTAGGATTCACAAAATCATTATTTTATTGAATTATAAGTTTTGCTTATAATAATTAATAACTATTGATAAATGATTGCTAAACTTTAATACTTAACTATAGCGCTTACTTAGAAAGTAAGCCCTGATGTCGATTAAATTTAGCTTTGTGCTCTCAAGGCTTTAAAACATTAGCTTGAACAGCGACATCGTTAGTTGAGCTAAATTATATAGCAGTCGAAGTAAAGCTTAAGACATCTTCTGCTCTCTGCTCCCTGCTCCGAAGTCCCTTTCAACCAAAAGACTATGTCCTAAACTATACTTCCCTTGCTATATAGGTTTACCATCTAATTCCCATCAGCCCTAAGTAGTAAAATTGATTAGTTAAACTTATAGTAAGTTACGAAATCCGTAGAGGGCTTAAGTTCACACAACCTTAATATTAGTAATGGGTAATGGGTAATGGGTAATGGTAATTACTGCCGTCAGCTGACAGCTGACAGCTGACGGCTGAATACTTACGTACCTCACCCAATTGAAAACTGCTATAGTTCAGATCGAACCAAGGTCACTAAGTGGCCAAAAACGGAAACAGGCACGACCAATGACTTTGTCTTTACCTAGAAAACCCCAAACATGGGAATCGTTGCTATTGTTGCGGTTGTCTCCCATCACAAATAGCTGATCTTCTGGCACCTGCACCAGCCCCATCTGATAATGGGGAGGTTGGGCAATGTAGTCCTCCTCTAGAGGAGTACCGTTGCGATAAACTTTGCCATCTTTGACTTGAACCGTATCACCCGATGTGCCAATCACCCGCTTGATGAAAGCTTGGTCTTTTGAGTAACCCAAAATTTGTAATTGTGGCGGTAGTTCAAACACAATAATGTCACCGACTCTTGGGGTATGGAAACGGTAAGAGATTTTTTCGACCACTAAGCGATCGCCTACTCCCAACGTCGGGTACATGGAATCCGAGGGAATGTAGCGAGGTTCTGCCACAAATACTCGAATCAATAGAGCTAAGGCTAGTGCGATCGCAATAATTTGGAAATTTTCCTGTACTTGCTTCCAAAATGGCGTGCCACCCTTGTCCGGTTGTTGACCCTGAGCATCTGCTTGCTGCTCCTGAACAGATTCAGAAGATTCACTCGGTGCTGCTAATTTCTTTTTCTGTGCATCCATACAAGATTTAAATTGACATTTAAATTGACAATACTCGGTATTTTGGCCTAGCCCTTGCCCTAAACATCTTTCCTAGTTTGGCAACTCAGCCAGGATAACATGCTTGATTGCCCTTTTGTGAATTTGCGTTAGTTTAAAAGGTAACTACTGTTGTTGGACAATGCCCGTGCTGTTTCCACACTCTGTCCTACGTGCAAGTTTAGCGGTTTGTCTTCTCGGTTTGTTGAGTGCCTGCGCCAACACTAACCTAGGTAACGCTTTGCAGCGGTCTTTGGGAGCAGACCCCAAACTGAAAGATAACCCACCCAAAAACTTGAGTGGGCCATCTCCGAATAAGCCTCAAAGTACTCCCCAGAAACAGAAGTCAGTACCGTTGCCAGAAGACTTCCCCACTGAGATTCCCCGTTATCAAGAAGCAACCTTGGAACAAGTGGAACCCCTCAAAGATGCTGCTGGTCCAGGTAAGCTGACGATTTGGTCATCCCCTGACCCAATTAATTTAATTCAGAACTTTTACCAAAAGACCTTTGAGTCGGGAGGCTGGCAAGTCCTCGACCAGCCAGAGGATCAAGATGGTGGCACATTCATCGTCCGTCGTAATGACTTGGATGTTACCCTTTCGATTCCTGCTCGTGGCACTACTGGCAAATCCACTGCTGCCTCTTCATCAAAGCCCCCAGCGGTTGCTACCAACAGCAGTGTGACTACATTTGATATTCAGTACGTCCGGGATGGTAAGGATACCAAAGCTGAGAAACCACAACCATCCCAGAAACCACAACCATCCCAGAAACCAACACAAGCTCAAAAACCAACACAAGCTCAAAAACCAACACAACCTGAGAAACCAACACAACCCCAGAAACCAACACAAGCTCAAAAACCAACACAACCTGAGAAACCACAACCACCCTCTGAGGTCGCCAGTAAGCCAGCTAAGGTCAGGTCAGGACAACCAGAGAAATTTACTGACTTGGATAAAGTCCCCCGAGATTTGCGTAAGTATGTGGCAGATTTGGCAAAATTGGGAGTCTTAACGCCAGACACGACTAACCCAAAAACTAATACTGATAGTCAAGGTATTCAGTTTGCCCCGAATCAAACCATAAACCGCCGTCAGTACGCCCGTTGGCTAATGGATGCCAATAATCGAATCTATGCTAATCGTCCAGGATTGCAAATCCGTTTAGCATCCAACACTACTCAACCTGCATTTCAGGATGTGCCTCGTACGGATCCTGATTTTCCCTATATTCAGGGATTAGCTGATGCTGGATTAATTCCTAGTCCCCTCAGTGGCGATTCTACCGCAGTATTGTTTCGTCCAGATGCACCGTTGACTAGGGAAAATCTGATGTTGTGGAAAGTGCCTCTCGATACTCGTAAAGCCTTGCCCAAAGCCTCTATTGAAGCAGTGAAAGAAACCTGGGGCTTCAAAGATACCGCTGAAATTGACCCGAAAGCATTGCGAGCCGTCTTAGCTGATTTCCGAAATGGCGATTTGGCAAACATTCGCCGAGTTTTTGGTTATACAATATTGTTTCAGCCTAAAAAACCAGTCACCCGTGCTGAAGCAGGAGCAGCGCTTTGGTATTTCGGTTCTCAGGGTGAAGGGCAATCTGCCCAAGAAGCACTGTTTCTTAAACCTCAAACCAGTCAGCCATCAGGGGCACCAAAAGCTACACCATCGAATTAGGTGCATACAAAACGTAAGCATTCAGCTATCAGCTATCAGCTATTAGCTATCAGCTATTAGCATTCAGCTATCAGCTATCAGCTATCAGCTATCAGCTATCAGCTATCAGCTATCAGCTATCAGCTATCAGCTATCAGCTATCAGCTATCAGCTATCAGCTATCAGCTATCAGCTATCAGCTATCAGCTAT
>NZ_JAAHGN010000325.1:0-7155 GCF_010672485.1 Moorena sp. SIO2C4
ATTATGGTGTTATTCAACAGACACCCTATTCTGCCGGATATAACGAAGTGCTGATTGTTTCGCCATCCACAGGGGCAGAACAACGCATGCAGGTAAATTTACCAGAGGAAGAATTTCGGATCTATGAACGCTGAGAAAAAACTGAAGCACCATGATAAAATCCAGCATGCTGTGCTCCGGATGACTCAACTTTTGGATGATGTTCTAACCATTGGGAAAGCCGATGCCGGGAAACTCAAGTTTGAGCCAGAACCCATGGATTTAGTTGCTTTGTGTCAGGACATACTCGAAAATATCAAAATTAACCTGGGTTTTAACCATAACCTGATATTCCTTAGTCATGGTAGTTGCCAAGATGTCCTAATCGATGAAAGACTTTTGAGTCATGTCGTTAACAATTTGCTCTTAAATGCCATTAAGTATTCTCCAGAAGGAGGTACTATCAAATTTGAACTCAATTGCAATTCTTCGACCGCAGTAATCCAGGTCCAAGATCAGGGGATCGGTATTCCTAAAAAAGACCAATATCAACTATTTGAGTCCTTTGAAAGAGCAAGTAATGTTGGCAGCATCCCTGGGACTGGACTGGGTTTAGCAATTGTCAAAAAATGTTTAGACTTGCACGAGGGTACAATTGCTGTAAACAGTGAAGTTGGGGTGGGAACTACATTTACGGTTACCCTACCGCTGCACTTTGCTACGAACCCAAATAATTAATAATATCAAATCCGGTTAATCACTTCTACAATAGTTGATCGGCTTTAGTTAATTGTTAATTATTGATAATGAATACATAATTAAAGTCTTCTGTATTCCTAATTCTCAGTTCGGTTGACAATCAACGCTCAACAATGACCCCTCAGCTTTCTATCAAATTCTTGCAAGTTCAGGAAACTAGCAAGTCTACTGGTTCCACTCCCAGTTATCGCCTTGACAGCTATATTGCCCAACAAACACCTGACTTGTCTCGCTCTCGTATCCAGAAGCTGATTGAACAAGGCAACGTGCAAGTGAATGATCACGTGTGCATCTCAAAAAAAGCTAAAGTTCAGCTAGGGGATCGCATCTCCCTGACCATACCTGACCCCAAACCCCTGGAATTACAACCGGAAGTCATCCCCTTAGACATTCTTTATGAAGATGACGTTCTGATTATTATCAATAAACCTGCTGGTTTGGTAGTTCATCCCGCACCTGGCCATGAAAGTGGTACTCTTGTCAATGCCCTTTTAGCCCACTGCCCTAAACTTACAGGTATTGGTGGTGTTCAGCGTCCAGGGATTGTCCACCGCTTGGATAAGGATACAACTGGTGCAATTGCGATCGCAAAAACTGACCAGGCTCATGGACATCTACAAGCCCAACTCCAAGCCAAAACTGCTCAAAGACAATATTTAGGTGTAGTCTACGGTGCTCCGTCTGCTGAGTCTGGCACCATTAACCAAGCGATTGGACGGCATCCTGTAGACCGCAAGAAAATGGCTGTCGTGCCAGTAGAAAAAGGGGGACGCCCAGCTATTACCCATTGGCAAGTCCGAGAACGACTGGGCAACTATACCCTCATGCATTTCCAATTAGAAACTGGTCGCACCCACCAAATTCGTGTCCACAGTAGCTATATTGGTCATCCCATTGTTGGAGATCCCGTTTACAGCAGTGCTCGTTCTGTCGGTGTTAATCTACCGGGTCAAGCACTTCACGCTTGGCGACTACAACTACAGCATCCCGTTTCTGGGGAGTGGATTGAGTTTGTTGCCCCTCCCCCCCTAGCTTTGATCAAACTCTTAGACGTGCTACGACTTCGCTTCAGCTAGTTCCTTGTTCTGAGCCCGATATGGCACTAAGGATTCGTAGTCGATGTTCACAGCTGACACTCGTGGGATAGGGTTGCCTTGGGGAGACAGCTCCCGTGCCATGCCCATATACAGAGACGGATCCCCTTCCTTGGCCTTCTTGTCTTGTGGGACATAACTGCGCACCTGGTTCTGCCAAATGATTTGTGGGAAGCCCAGTACTGCACGGTAGTATTCGTTGTAACGTGGAGATTTGATGTTGAATGGTGTTTCACCCTGAGGGCGACCGGGAAGCACTCGACGCCGTTGATAGGGGACGGTGTTGTACCCAAAATTCTCCATGTACTCTTCGCTGTCGAGCAGTTGATCGACGAAGCCTTGGATACCCTTTGTTGCAATTACAATTGACCAGGCTAATTTTTCCCTTTCGCCATAGATATCACGTCCAAGCACCCGCTGCACGCACTGCTCTACAACGCGATAGTTGCTGTTTTTGTCATAGAAACTGGTCTTGAAGGTTTCAGAAAGCAACAACCCACGAATGAAGTCCCGCACTGTGATCTGACCGAAGCGGAGTTGGGACTCCAGGAACGGTTCACGATCCGAAGCAAAGGCATGGAAGAAGATCTGACGGTATCCTGCCTCGATTAGGGCATCCATGTCTCCGGGAGAGAGCAAGTTTTCAGTGGAATAAATTCTGGGTTGCTCTTCTCCTGGTATCTCATACCCATCTATGCGCGCATTCTGCGTCACAGGGGCGTAGCCTAGTAAAGGAATAGCCACGTTTTTATCTCCGTATTCTTAGAAAATCTTACAAACCTTAATCAAATATATAATGAATCCTGTGTCAGTCTATAAAAAAATTATATTTTAATCGATATTTTAATCCCTAAAGCGACTAGTGATAGCCGGGACAGCAGTCAATCCTCAATCATCAATCGTCATGGGTTAATCAACTAACCCTCTTCTTGCTTTTGTGATTACTCTGTGTGATTACTCTGTGTGTCCCCCTTTAACTTAATCACCTTAATCAGTAATAGGTTATTAATTTTGATTAATTAAAACGTTAATCAAAGCAATAATTTTTAATATTTTTTAAAATAGCCCGAAAGAATTAGACCAAAGAATTAGAGAATAGCCTATCGCTCCTAGCCTCCATACCCGTACCAAAAAGACAGTGGATTAGTCTTGGATGGACACTCAGGCCAATCCCGTAAGTAAGTTTCCAGATCTACCTGCCAGCGTGGCGGTTTTAATCCCAGACCCAAACAGAGATGGGAAATGACCTCAAAAAAACGCTGATCGTGACCAGGGGCACCTAAATGAGCATGGGCATATTCATGGATGACAATACTCAACCAATCAGACCGTGCAATGCGTCCGACATCAATTAAGATCACCGCCGGAGTGGCTAAGATGTTGCAAAAGCCATCAATTCCAAACTTTTCCCCTAAAGGGCTTGCCAAAATCCGCATTGGGCGGCATACGGAATGATGATAGCAGCTATGACAGGCTTCTAGGCAAGTCTGGAGTTCAGCATTAATGGCATCAATGTGATTGCCAATCCAGGTATAAATGCGATCGCGTTCTTTAACATTATCAGTGATCTCTACCATACTTGGGTCTAAAGCCAACTGACCCACAGCATTCAGATACTGGTAGCCCCGGATTAACGGATCATCGCTGATGGTGGAATCACCAGCCCAAGATTGAATAATACTCTTCCTTTGGCAAGACATTTTGTTGTTGTTGAGATGTCACGCCAATATTAGCCCCAGTATTAGCGCCAGCACTAGCCCCATTATCTAGATTAGAGTCAATCCGGGTTTCGATACAAAATGATGCGCTGCTAAATCCACCAAAACGTTTCACTATACTTGTACGCATCCGCCGAGATGGAGTGATAAACGAGAAACGCTCATGAGCACTCATAGTTTCATATTCAGTAATCAGCACTAGCCCATCTTGAGCATCCATCTGATAAAGACCAGCCACTGGCATGGTTTCCGCGTAACCTTTTTCCCGCAATAACTTCCCCTGTCTAGGAGAGTCCCGATCTGGAACCACCACCATCACCGTCGAGTCTTTGTGACCCTCATCAGTCGGATCCCAAGCCATTGTGCCCTGCCAACTGACCAAAGCTCCACCTGCTGCCAAACTCGGATTAATCTTATGAAGCTCACACAGCTCAATGACTTGGGGATGATCAGCCTCTAAGGTAGCTACATTGATGTCCAACTCTCCCTTCTCTGCTTGTCGGAAGGCTAGGTGGTGGGTTGTGCGTTGCGATCGCCAGTTGCCAGCACTGAGCTGGAAAAATTCCATGGCATCAATAATTGGATCCATATTATGGTATTTGGTTTACCGAGTTTTTACTTAAATTTTACTTAAGCTTGAATTTTTGCATATTCCTGAGATTTTTCCAAACCAGCCATCCATGCCCAAGCTATCAGGACTTCCGCTGGTACGCTACATATACTGATACTAAATGGGATTGTGCCACTATATAGGTGGGTTTGGCCTCAGGTTTTGGGTAATATCATGTCCGAATAATTACTCTTAATCAAAATCTTCCCATCTCCCCATCAATATTTATTTATTATCGGTATTCAAAGAGCTAAGTCCGTCAGACATACAGGCACAAGGGCAAATCATCGCTTTCCGGATTTTTATTACAATTTGTATCTTTGATTACTTATTGCTTGACAGAATCGACAGTATTCTATAAGTGTGCTAGATTGATTAACAACGGCCAAAAAAAAGAGCAGTCGGAACACTCGTCCGTCTGCCCTAATCAACGTATTTAAGCTTAGGAGTAAACCTATGGAAACGCCTGGGAAGCTAAGTTTGGAGCAACAGTTCCAGATGAAAATCTACCAAGACCAAGTCAAGCTCTTGAGCCAGGAGGAGGCTCAGTCCTATCTCTTGGAAGTTTTGCGTCAAATGATGGTTAAGGAGAATCTATTCCGCCATCTACTCAAAAACGCTTAACTTTTAATTAGCTGCGAAGGTTTCACTTTGCTTGACTTGTTTTAAGGGGTGCGTCAGTCGTACCTACATTCTACGAATCTACACTGGCATGGGAACGCCTATAATCTAAACCTTCGCTGCTGATCTGAACCTGCTAATAGCCATCGTAGCGCTTCAACCCTGGCTGGGCTACTACTAGATAATAATAGTGTATTTTAGCAATTTCGACTTACGTAAGAACATATAGATACTCAGGGAATTAGATACTTAGGTAATTAGATAGTCAAGGAATGCTTACCAAGACCCCTTGGCTGTTAATGGTTTAAATTTACAATCTTGAATTTAAAATATTATCTTTACAATCCGTACTAGCTTGCATAGTGCTCACCTTAAGCTTCTTCCGAATTGTAGCACACATGATAGGATTAGTGGTGATTGATTTTTACCTCACTTGCCATTATCCCCCCTTTCAGGTCAATCAGCACTTAGGCAAAATGGGTCAACAAACCCACTGAGCTAGTCGAGCTTATAGCCCACAGAGAGATTCATCAACCTGGCCAAGAGCCAAGCTAAGCACTGCCCACCCTAGATCTTTGGTGGGCAGAGATGTAGGGTGGGCAGTGCATTAGACCGATTCATCAACCTGGTGATAGCCAAGCTAAGCACTGCCCACCCTACCATTAATCCCTAGGAACCATTAGTAATTCTCCTGAGATCCTGGCAAGAGGGGGATTTGCGCCAAGAGTTAGCCCAGGCCTCCGGGGTGGTAGGGAAAGCCGTGAGAATAACGGTACCATCAGGGCCAATCAGCCAACCCTGAGCTTCTACAATTCGCCGCCTGGGACGCTTTCGAGCCGACTCCTCCCTAGCAGCAGGAGTGATCTGACTCTGATCATTTTCTGTTGCCGAGTTATCTATGGTCACCCAATCTGCTATCACCGTCTGGCTGATGATTGGGTCAAGGGGACTCGGAGGTAAGCCACCCCGTCCAGTAATAATGAATTCATCCCCTTTGGAACTGTTTGATCCTACTTTGACATTGTCGGTGCAGCTAGCGGCAATCAGTGTAGATGGATCAACTACAGTAGTGGGGAGTTCTACTAAACCATGAGAGGGATTAACCCCAAGGATGTTGATTTGTATGTCACCGTCTACACCACGCTCAGAACTGGCGATGATATCACTCAAGTTGGTTAGTTGATCCGGAAAGTTGAACCCAAAGATCCCTTCAGCGGTAAGTGTAATATTACCCCCCATGCCCTCAAAGGCATTAGCGGTGATGTCGCTATTTTCTTCCAGGAAGGCCACAATTAAATCAGCATTAATGGTGATATCGCCACCATCTCCTGGTTGGTCTTCGGTACCGGCGCTGGTGGTGATTTGACTACCGTTGCGCAATAGTAATAAATCCTGTAGGGTCAGAGTAATATTGCCACCGTCTCCGCTAACGGTTTCAGTAGAGATATTACTTTCTTCAAGGAAGATAGAGTCAGCCTCTACCAAGATGTCACTAGCATTTCCTTGGCCAGAACTACTAGCAGTCACTTGAGCATTATTGGTTAAGGAGAGCGAGCTTCCCCGAATGATGATGTTAGGGTCTTGGTTTTCTTGAGAGTTAACAACTGCTCTTTCCTCTACAGCTGTAGTAATTCTGCTGTCTGAGAGGGAAATGGAGTTGGCATTGAGTGTGATTGTTCCTATTTTGCCAGTAGTTTCGGTAGTACTTAGAATCTCACTATTGTTTTCTAGGGAGATGGAGTCAACATTAATTATTATTATTCCAGCATCCCCAGTACTGTTATCAATCGTTCTGGTACCAATAGTACTGCCTTCTCTGAGCACAAGTGAGTCAGCAGTAATGGTTATTTTTCCAGCATCCCCACTGCTATTGTCTTGAGTCTCGCTGCCAATACCATTGCGCTGACCTTCCAACAATAAAGAACCGGCGGTGATGGTGATCTCTCCAGCATTGCCAGTACTGTTATTTCTAGTGTTGGTACCAATACCACTTTGTTCTCTGAACACAACTGAGTCAGCAGTAATGGTTATTTTTCCAGCATTGCCCTTGCCTTCAGTATCGCTACCCAAACCACTACTATTTTCGATAACTATAGAACCAGCGTCGATGATAACTTGTCCAGCATTCCCCTCTATGGTTTGTCCAGCATTATCCTGACAGGAATCAGTTAAACAAGCATTGCTACTGATACCAGCGTTTCTGATCAGGGATATAGAGTCAGCGGTAACTTCTACTTGACCAGCATCCCCCTTACCTTTTGTCCTACTACCAATCCCCGCCTCTTCTATGGTAAGGGTACCTGTTTGAACGATAACGTTTCCAGCATTTCCATTATCCCCAGAGGTGAGGCTATTGATTCCAGCACTTTTGAGG
>NZ_JAAHGN010000326.1:0-7147 GCF_010672485.1 Moorena sp. SIO2C4
TATCAGCTATCAGCTATCAGCTATCAGCTATCAGCTATCAGCTATCAGCTATCAGCTATCAGCTATCAGCTATCAGCTATCAGCTATCAGCTATCAGCTATCAGCTATCAGCTATCAGCTATCAGTTTGTGAATGAAAGAGGTAACCATTTTTTGATCTGAGTGAAGTCACGAAGCTGACCGCTGACCGCTGACCGCACCTCAAGTAGCACCTCAAGTAGCGCATATACTTACCAACTATCTTCATTGTCGAAGCTGGGAAGATCGGGAGATGGGGAATACTCGCTGACGGTAACCTCCTCTACCTGGGACGGTTTACTCTTTCTTTCCTTAGCCAGTTGCTCAACAGTATCACTAATCACAACCGTTAAGTTTTCCCGGGTTTGAGCATGGTTGGCTTGCTCAGTCTTTAAGGCATCGATTAAGCGATCGCGTTCTGCCATGACTGACTTAAGGGTTGCCCTTAATTCCTCGACCGTTTGCAGTTGTTCCACATTCTGCTCAATACTCGAAACCGTCTCCAGTTGATCTGATTTGAGTTGAAATCCGTCTTGTTGTAATTGTTGCAGTTGAGCCTTGAGAGTTTCGATTTGCTCTTGAGCAAGTTGGCTTTCGATACGCCGTTGCTGAGCTTCAGTATTATATAACTGACGCCAATGAGCTGCACTTTTATCCGCAGCCTGGCACTCTTTAATGCTATCGGCCAGCTGCTGCTTCAGTTCCTTGATTTGGGCTAACCATTCGGTAAGCGACCCATTGTTGCTCATCAACAACTACTCCATCGGCTATAGCACTAATCAAATTTAATCAAATTTAATTATGGTTGAGGGGGTCGGGTTAACGGTAAACTGTCAATAAAATATTAAAGTGTGTCAATTGAACTACTGAACACTAGTAATGGGCAAACTACGGGTAAAATTGGCAAATTAATTTGTAGCAAGCCCCTGCTCACATCAGAACCTATGCTATCTAAGCGTTTTTTTCGTTTCTTCCGTTTCTTTGGTTACCTGAATCTGGTAACCCTCAGGAAGACTTTCAAGCGTGCGATGGAACGTCGCTTAATGGGTCTATCTGCTGAAATGGCATATAACGCCATGTTAGCGCTTTTTCCAGCAATTTTAGCAATTCTGACAGCGATTGGCTTGTTTGAATATTCCTTACAATTAACCTGGTACCACCACCCTCCCGAGCTGAGTGAAGTGGCACAGAATCAAGCTCTGAAAATGATGAAGGAAGTAGGTCCGGCTCAGGCGGTGCAGCCAATTCAGGAATTTACCGAGCAGATTCACCTCAGCACCAATAGCAGTCTATTTTCCCTGAGTTTTATCATAGCCATTTGGGTATCTTCTGGGGCACTGAGTGCAGCGATGAATGCCCTTGATCACATCCACCACATCCCCCGAGAGCAACAACGACCGTTTTGGAAAGCTAAGTTGATTTCTCTAGGCTTAACCATTGGTAGTATCATACTGCTAGTGATTGCATCTTTTTTGGTATTTATCAGTCACTGGGTGCTAAAAACAGTCGTTGATACGAGTGGAGCTTCCATCTTGTTGACACTCTGGAGTCTGTTGACCTGGCCCGTAGCCCTGAGTATGGTGGCAGCATCCTTTGCCTTTATCTATCGCTACGGACCAAGCCGTTGGCAGCTAGGCACACCGATATTGCCAGGAGCAGTTTTAGCAGCCATTTCCTGGGCAGTGGCTTCAGGCTTGTTTCGGCACTACGTTACTGCCAATTTCAGCAATTACAACAAAGTCTATGGTACCGTAACAGCCGTGATTATCTTACAGCTTTGGCTTTACATGACTTCTCTGCTACTGTTATTAGGGGATCAATTGAATGTGATAGTAGGAGAAGCAATGCAAGCATCCCATCGGAGACCTAGACCAAGAAAATTAGCCAAGGCAAAAAAAACATGATATGAGCTGAAACACTTTTGAGAATTGAGAATTGAGAATTGAGAATTGAGAATTGAGAATTTAGAACTCACCATTCTGCCTTCTGCCTTCTGCCTTCTACATTCTACATTCTGCCTTCAACCTTCAACCAAACAACCTATTTAAGCCCGTCACGAACCCACCGCCCACGCCTAACGGCTATAACGGGGGCTTGAAAAAGTCCATGACGTGACCAGCCTAAGACTATTGAGTCTACGTTTTTTGAGCTATCACACCTTTAGATGCGTCGCTAGTCTTCTGCTCTGTGGTTAATAGTTAAACAGTCATAAACGGGTTAAGACAGTGCTATTAACAAGACAAACTCAAAAAACATTGGCTAAGCGAACTCACCCTAGCAATAGGAGAAAACACAATTATGCGTGTATTTGTACTTGACAAAGACTTTAAACCATTAGACCCTTGCCGTCCGGCTAGAGCCAGACTATTGCTCAAGCAAGGTAGAGCCAAAGTGTTTAGAAGGTATCCATTTACAATTATCCTAAAAGATTTGGAGGTAGGAAACTGTACGACTCATAATCACCAGTTAAAAATTGACCCAGGCGCAAAAACAACAGGCTTAGCAATTCTACAAGACAACACTGTTATCTGGGGTGCTGAAATAATGCATCGTGGATTTAAAATTCGAGACGCTTTAACCTCAAGACGGCAATTAAGACGTTCTCGCCGTAACCGCAAAACTCGCTATAGAAAACCTCGTTTTCTTAATCGGAAACGTCCTTTGGAGTGGCTAGCACCCAGTTTAATGTCTAGAGTTCATAATATCCTGACTTGGGTTAAAAAGCTAATTCGGTTTTGTCCCATGACGGGTATTTCTCAAGAATTGGTACGGTTCGACACTCAAAAAATGGAAAACCCAGAAATCTCCGGTACTGAGTATCAACAAGGCACTTTGTACGGCTACGAAATTCGAGAGTACTTGCTTGAAAAATGGAACCGTAAATGCGCCTACTGTGGTGCAACAGATACCAGGCTAGAAGTCGAACATATTAAACCAAGATCTAATGGTGGTTCCGATAGGGTTAGTAACCTGGCAATAGCTTGTCACGATTGTAACCAAGCCAAAGGAAACCAGGATATCAAACAATTCTTATCAAGGAAGCCTGATGTATTGAAGCGAGTCCTGTCTCAATCTAAACGATCATTAGCTGATACCGCTGCGGTCAATTCGACTCGCTGGAAGCTGTACAAAGAACTCAAGTCTACTGGATTGCCAGTAGAAACGGGTTCGGGAGGCCAGACTAAATATAATCGACGTCGGTTTAACCTAGTTAAAACACATTGGCTTGATGCCGCTTGTGTGGGGAAGGTTGAAGCCATTTATGTCGAAAATTGCCAATTTTTATTAATTATGGCCAAAGGTCATGGAACTCGCCAAATCTGTCGAACAGATAAATTTGGGTTTCCGAAGCGTTATTGTTCAAGAACTAAGATCCACAAAGGTTTCCAGACCGGAGATATTGTCAAAGCAATTGTTACTAAAGGCAAAAAGATCGGAACTTATGTTGGACGTGTCGCCACTCGTAAAACTGGCTCGTTTAACATTTCGACTGCCAACGGATTGATTCAAGGAATCAGTTACAAGTACTGTACACCAATTCACAAAAAGGATGGATATTCATATCAAATTAATACCCTGTCCTCCCTTTCCTGAGTGCCTGTCACCTGGGGTTTCCCCAGGTGTTTATATGCCACGTCCTTTTGCTAACCTTTCAGGTATAGCGGGGGTCTCCAGGGAGGCGGAAAGATGAGGAATGATCGCAAAACATCTACCTTAAGGCGTGTACGTCGGGTAAGCTACCTACTGGACAATGCTATTCCTATCCCAGGAACAGGTTATCGGATTGGTTTAGATCCCATCATTGGTCTGTTACCAGGGGGTGGTGATTTTGTGGGAACTATCATTTCATCATACATTGTCGTAGAAGCAGCACGACTGGGAGTGTCTAGATCTACCTTGGTGGAGATGGTGCTGAATATCCTTCTTGAGACAGTTACTGGGTCTGTACCGGTGTTAGGGGATCTGGTGGATGCGGCCTGGAAGGCAAATGTCAAAAATGTTGAGCTGTTAGAGAAAGAATTAAATGTATCATCATCACCACCACAAAAATCCGATTGGTTGTTTCTTATCTTACTGTTGGCAGGGTTGGCTGTAGTGTTGGTAGTTGCGGTTGGAATTAGTCTTGCGATCGTAGCGTGGGTGATCACGGCTATAACTAGCTGAGCAACAATGTCTGGCATTTGTGAATGGGACTTGTGTAGGGTGGGACATGAAACTGGCAAGATGCCAGTTCCACAGGGTGGGAAATGAAACTGGCAAGATGCCAGTTCTACTAAGATGCCTATTCCAGCCACGGCTCAAACAGCTAAAATAAGATTCACCCTGTCTGGAATTGGTGAATGGGAGTAAAAAGACACAAACAATGGAAGAAAAAAAATTAGCGCAATTTTCTCTAGCGGATGGAACTACATTTCTGGTAGAAGTGGAAGAACCAGAAAGCCGTGGTATTGAGCGAGTCTCCCTGGGATCGGGAAAAAAAGTCCTCAAGGCACGGCAGACCTTTGAAGAAGCTCTAGATCAAATCAAACCGGTGGCTTCTGCGGTGATCACCAAATTGCGTGACCTCAACCAACCTGCTGATGAAGTGGAGGTAAAATTTGGTTTGAAATTGACGGCAGATGCGGGAGCCGTCTTTGCCTCTGTGGGTGGCGAAGTGAGCTATGAAATTACTTTAAAATGGAGTAATAATAAGAATCAGAGCAAGTAGAGGATGAATTAAATAAATGGATTTTAATGTCCATAAGAGTTCAATTATTAGGATCTTTTATCAAGACCAAGTAGTTGGTATTGGCTTTCTGGTATCCGAACACTATGCGTTAACCTGTGCTCATGTCGTGGCAGAGGCATTGTTAATTGATAGCAGGACACAGAGCTCACCTGAAGGAGAAATAAACGTTGATTTTCCTTTACTTAATGGGACTAAATTTTCGGCCAGGGTGGTTTGCTGGCATCCTGAATCTCCTTTAGAAGATTCTGAGGAAGCCATAGAAGATATTGCAGTTTTGAAACTTGATCACCTTCCTGCTTCTGCTCACCAGACTCGCCTGCTGTTATCAGAAAATTTGGCAAATAATCGATTTAAAGTATTTGGCTGTCCTAGGAAAGTTCCGTTTGGAGTTTGGGCAACTGGGGTATTATCAGAGCAAAATGCTAAACAATGGTTTCAACTGGAAGATACTAAGGTAACTGGATACGGGATTGAACCAGGATTTAGTGGTTCTCCGGTTTGGGATGAAAAATTACAGGGAGTGGTGGGGATGGTAGTTGCTGCAGATACCAAGCGACAAACGGCAAAAGTCGCCTTTATGATTCCGACACAAATTTTAGTCAAAGCTTGGTCACACTTGGAGTCAATTGTGATCCGAACTCAGGCAAGAGAAAAGCCAATTAAACCTTTATCATCAGCAAAGAGAAAGTTCCTCGAACAAGAAAAAAAAGATTTGGAAGAAAAAATTAATGACATCCCCAATCAAATGAGATTCCTAGATCCTGCATCAAGTGACTATAAAAATCTCAAAAGAAGAAGTGATATATATTTTGAGGAGCTTGAAAAAATTGAAAATCAATTATTTAGTTTTTAGGGATTTAGTAGTTGACAGTAAAAAATGAATCGCAGAGACTTTCTTGAAGAAGAAAAAAAAGATTTAGAAGAAAAAATTAGTGACATCCCCAGTCAAATGAGATTCCTTGACCCTGCGTCAAGTGACTATAAAAATCTCAAAAGAAGAAGTGATATATATTTTTCTAAACTTGAAGAAATTGAAATTGAACTTAGTTCATATCAACAATCATCATTAACCAAGAATCAAAGAGGCAATCGCTTTGACAAAAAGCTACGAAAGATTGATTTTAAAAAGCCGAGAAATCGAATAAATCAAATTCTCAAAAAATTTGCTAGTACTCGTAAGGGAGGATCGGCTTTTTTTTTAATTGAAAATATCAAAGAAACTAAGGGAGAATTATTGGTTTATGATATTCGAGATGATCTAACCAAAGAAAGTGATGACTGGAGACATTACCCAATTAATGTGATAGCGAATAATATTGTAGATGAACAAAGTTTATTAAGGGCGATCGCAAACTTTATACCTAATTCTGATTCGGAGACTCAAACAATTGATAATACTCAACAGTACGCTATCAATATTATTGATAAAATAACGGCTGGTTTGCAAGTTGGGAGTCTTGTTTTTTTCGAATTGAATGATTGGGATGCTCTCGGGGAAAGTCAGGATTCATTATTATCCTGGTTTATGGAGTATTTTTGGATTCCTCTGACTAAAAAACAGTCTCAACTATCTCAGAATTCTGCAAATATTATAATTATTCTTTTTATGACCACTAGTTATTATTGTTTGTCAGAAAAATGTCAATGTTTACCTCATTTTAATCCACCCTCAAAATTTAATAAGCAAAAAATTTTTAAATTGGATTTACCAATAACATGGAGCGATAAAGATATTCGTGAATGGATTGAAGATACTTGTAAATATAATCGTCAAGACAGCTTGTTTGAATTAAACTACATCTTTAAGTATTCTAAAGGAAATCCAGAAAAAACCTGTTACATGTTGAAACAAAAATTTAATAAACTTTAGTTATAGCCTATGAATCCTCCTAAATACATCTTCCATAGCAATCCAAAACATCGACCTAAAACATGTCATCCAGATTCTCCCACAGAATTAGAACCCTATATTGCCGACAGCGAATTAATTGAAGCTGTGAATTTGGCAATTTTCCTGCAAAGACCCCTGTTAATTGAAGGAGAATCGGGATGTGGTAAAACCCGATTAGCAGTGGCAGTTGCTTATGAATTAGGGTTGCCCTTTTATCGCTGGGATATTCGCTCAACCACCAAAGTCCAAGAGGGATTATATGAATACGATGCGATTTTGCGGTTGCATGATGTCCAAACCCAAAACTTAACCCCGTCTATTAATCCGAAAACTGGACAACCCAGAAATCCTAAAGAACCAAACGATTACCGTGAACTAGGTCCCTTGGGAAAAGCCTTTCAATCCCACGACTATCCCGCAGTGTTGCTTATTGATGAAATTGACAAGGCTGATGTGGATTTCCCCAATGATTTACTGTCGATATTGGATAAACCTTGGAAATTTTTTATT
>NZ_JAAHGN010000327.1:0-7134 GCF_010672485.1 Moorena sp. SIO2C4
TCTTTGACCTGCTAATTCAGCAAAACATTTCAGCCACAATTTTGGTCAAGCCACAGGGTGAGGGCTGGCACAGAGAAATAAAACGGTATCAACAACAGGTTGATTTACCCAAAACAATTTATCTGTGCCACTGTTTAGGAGATGACTGGAAAAACGGAGTTAACCTCAACAGAGATTCTCAACTGTTTTCCCTACCGTTGGAGACTGAAACTCAACTACAACAGGAGTATTTCTTACTGATTCTCGGTGAGAACTATAGTAGTTTAATTGTGGCTTGCCAGCCTGATCTATCGGAATCTGACAATCTAACTGATAGTGAACTCAGTCAACCATTGTTAGCTGTTTTTACCCTTGAGCAATCAGTAATTCGGCAGTTTTTACAGGGGTTAAGTACAGTTATTGGGAGCAATACAGCAGACCAACTCAGCCATTGGGAAACCCTTTTAGCTCCCCCAGAAACACTTAATAGTACACTACTAACCCAGTTGTTGCTTAAACAAGTACAACGTACAGAAGAAATTGTTCAGAATACCCTGGCAACACAGCCAATCGGGGAGACTAACCCATCTCCCCCATCACCGCCAGCAGTTCCTGAGTCGGTTGTGGTAGGGAAGAATTCCTTATCAAAGGTCGAGCCTTATATGAGTGATGAGATACTTCAGCGAGTGGCTCAGGAATTACGGACACCCATAACGAACATGAAAACTGCCCTGAAGCTGCTCGATGCCTCACAAATGAAGCTCGCCCAACGCCAACGCTATATTGGGCTTCTTTATAAAGAATGCGATCGCTTAAATTCCTTAGTGGCTGGATTACTAGAACTGGTTCAGCTAGAGGGTGACCCCCAAACGGATCAAACCTTGCCGTTGAAGCTAGCAGACATTGTTCCTGGTATTGTCAGCACCTATCAACCCCTTGCCCAAGAAAAAGGCATCCAGCTCGGCTACACAATTCCCGCCAATCTCCCCTCAGTCTTGTTTTCAGAGGTGGGCTTGAGGCATATCGTGATTAATCTGTTGCACAATAGTTTAAAGTTTACTCCCGCTGGCGGTAAAGTTAGAGTACAGGGAACTCGTAAGGGCAAGTATGTTCAGCTGATATTTAGTGATACAGGTATTGGCATTGCTGAAAGTGACATACCTAAGATTTTTGACAGTTTTTATCGGGGTAGGTCAACACCTAGGGAAGACCTTGGTGCAGGGATAGGTTTAACCATTGTGCAACAGTTATTACAACGGGGCGGTGGTTCAATTGCAGTAGTTAGTCGATTCGGGCAAGGCTCCCAATTTAAAGTGCTGCTACCAATTGCCTCTGAAACTTAAAAAATCGTCGAGGTAATGGTTAACCAATCCCAGGCAATGGTGTCTTAGCCAGGTCAGCTAACGGTAAAAATACTGTCATCACCTCACCCTGTTGGGGTCGTTGCTTAACAATTAGTTTGCCCCCCAACGCCTGGAATAGATTTTTGGTCACATTCAAATTCAAACTGATACTACCCGTTTCTGGCTGGAAAGTCAGCAGCTGACCAAGGGACTTCAATGTCGGGCAATGGTCGTCAGCAATTGTTTCGTGATTAATCTGAGACTGGAATTGTAACTTCAGCTGGTTTCCAGCAGGTGTAACCTGTAACTGGATGTGACCCCCTGTTGGAATAGACCGGGTGAAATTTTCCATCAAGCCAGTTAGCACCTGATCTAGCAAGGCGGGATGACTGACCACTGTTGGCAACTGTTGCGGTAAGACTACATCTAGGGTTAAATTACGTCGCTGTGCTTGTTTTTGCCAGCGGGGGATGCTGTTGTGAAAAACCCGAGCCAGAGATATACAGGTCAGGCTAACAGGGGTTTGCTTGGCTGCCGTTGTTTCTAATTCTACTGCCCGGAAAATCAACTCCATGCGGTTGATTTGTTCGCTACACTCATGGTCAATAATTTCTATACGCCGCATGACTTCTGGAGGCAAGTCACGACGTCTAAGCAGTAGTTTAGTCAGGGTGTGAATTGTAGTTAGGGGTGTCCGGATTTCATGGGTCAGAGCTCGGAGCAGCTCAACGTCAGGTGTAGCTTCAGAATTTTCTTTTGGGTGAACAGCAGAGATTCTAGGAAAGCCTCGCGCTTCATTTTTCACCAATCGTTGCCAGTTAGGCTCCTGTACTTTCTGTTTCTTGGCAAAGGGTGTACTAGAAGACCCATTTTGTGAGTGACTACCAGTTTTGACCCTATCCCTCTGATGCTGAGGTTGTCTTGGCTGAACCATTGTTGACTCGGATATTGTAACCGGTATAGTCTGGCTCAGTTCTACTGAAGGCAGTTCTGGTAAATTCTCCAGAAGCCCACGACCAAAGTTCATTACAATGCGGTAATCGGGGGGCTTTGGCACAAATTTTTCCATTAAAGCTTCCAACTGCTTGAGATGATGAGAACTGCTCAGTAATAGTCTATGGCGCAGTGATGCCCAAACATGTTGGATATCCTCTGGGTCAAAGGAGAATTGAAAGCCTGGAACGCCAAAGTGGTCTTTCCCAGAGACCATGACTAAGCTAAAGTCTTTAGTAAAAACTAAACAAAACTGCTCGTTAGCTAAGGGGTCTCCTGGAAACAGGGGTAACCTGTAGGTCGTATTTTGTACAAAAGGAGTAGTATCAGGTTGAGCCGGAGGTAGCTGGAAGGGCATAAAAGCCCAAGGATTCAAGGCGTCGTTCGTAAAAATCCCAGTCTCGAAACTTGCCAGTAGCTCTCGATCACTTAAGACTGGAGCAGGACCAGCTATAATTAGTCCTTGCTTCGACGAGTGTTCGGGATTATGGCTTGTTGATCGGTTGCCTGAAACCCCTGGCAACAGCAACTGTTCCAAGGTAGCGATCGCACTTTGCCATTCCCGTTGAGCTTTAGCTGCTGCTGCCCTATGCTTAGGGCTAGCCGCTTCTCTTGTTCTGCGACAGCTAGCACCTACTGAGCAAGTGTCAATCACAGTTGCTTGCTCTACTGAAACAGTAACCTTGTCATCGCTTTCAATTAATTCCTGTTGGGATAAAATTTCACTTATACTTGGTAATAACCACCTTGGCACCACAATCCACCCCCGATGCACAGCTAGTGCAGTAATTCAAACTATCAACTCCTTTGATAAAGATGGTAATGTGATTGCTGATAGTTTAAGGATCGTAGAACCGAACTTCTACGTAGCAATTCCCGTTAACCTAAGCATTGGAAAGAAGGAGCTTAAACAGAAATTAACAGTTTGAATTAAAAATATCAAATTGTTCTTGCATTGTTAGAGTTAACAACATACACTACCTATCTGCCTCTGTTTTGGTAAGCTAATAGCTAGCGGCTAACAGCTAGCAGCTAACAGTTGGGGCAATTAATCAAAATATGGCAAAGATCGAGACCAGAACCGAACCCATGGTGATCAACATGGGTCCCCACCATCCCTCCATGCATGGCGTTCTCCGCTTAATTGTCACCCTAGATGGGGAGGATGTGATAGATTGTGAGCCGGTAATTGGCTACCTGCACCGAGGCATGGAGAAAATTGCCGAGAATCGCACTAACATTATGTATGTCCCTTACGTGAGCCGATGGGACTATGCAGCAGGGATGTTCAACGAGGCAATTACAGTCAATGCCCCAGAGAAATTAGCAGATATTCCGGTACCCAAACGTGCCAGCTACATCCGCGTGATCATGCTGGAGTTGAATCGGATTGCCAATCACCTGCTGTGGCTTGGACCATTCCTAGCAGATGTGGGTGCCCAAACCCCATTCTTCTACATCTTCCGGGAACGGGAGATGATTTATGACCTATGGGAAGCTGCCAGTGGACAACGGTTAATTAACAACAACTACTTCCGTATTGGTGGAGTTGCTGTTGACCTACCCTATGGATGGATAGATAAGTGCGAAGACTTCTGTGACTACTTTGACCCTAAAGTTGATGAGTACGAACGGTTAATCACCAACAACCCTATCTTCCGCCGCCGAGTTGAAGGTGTCGGTACCATTAGTCGGGAAGAAGCCATTAACTGGGGACTTTCTGGCCCGATGCTACGAGGTTCTGGAGTCAAGTGGGATTTGCGCAAAGTTGACCACTACGAATGCTACGACGACTTCGATTGGGAAGTACACTGGGAAACCGGGGGTGATTGTTTTGCCCGGTATGTGGTGCGGATTAGGGAAATGCGGGAGTCCGTTAAGATTATCCGTCAAGCCTTAAAAGCACTTCCCGGTGGTCCTTACGAAAACCTAGAAGCCAAGCGGATGGCAGAGGGTCGCAAATCCCAGTGGAACGACTTCGATTATCAGTTCATGGGCAAGAAAATTGCCCCTACCTTCAAGATTCCCAAGGGCGAACACTATGTCCGTCTTGAGTCTGGGAAAGGAGAACTAGGAATTTTCATTATTGGTGATAATAATGTCTTTCCTTGGCGTTGGAAGATTCGTCCAGCCGATTTCAATAACTTACAGATTCTGCCCCATATCCTCAGAGGAGTCAAAGTTGCCGATATTATGGCGATTCTCGGTAGTATTGACATTATTATGGGGTCAGTAGACCGTTAAATTAGGTTAATGGTTCTAGGTAATAGGCTCTAGGTTTTAGACTAAGCGGGGGCAACGTTAGTTAGCTCCGCCTCAAGGACGGAAGCTCTCAACTAGCCGTCTTTTAGCATTAGCCGTCAGCTATCAGCCGTCAGCTATCAGCCGTCAGCCTTTGGTCTTGGTATTTGGTTGATAGCTGATAGCTGATAGCTTACCATTAGCCTCATATCTAGAAGTTAGGCAGCTAAGATTATCGGCTATTCCTCCTATTCTTTGCTAAACTAGGAGGAATTTTTGATTTTTTGTGAAACTGTGATGTTAAGACAGCATTTAGGGAATTCTAGGAATGTAGCTCCAAAGACTGAATAGTCAACTTGCTGTCTATGAGTGAAAATCCCCCACCTATTAAAGTATTACGTCAGCGCCATGTAGGCTGGGATAAGCCTACCGAGGAAAATCTCAAAACTATTAAAACTATTGAGTTGTTATGGCGTAATTTGTTCGAGGCAATTTTTGATCCCATTGAAGATAACTGGTTAGAGCATTGGGAAAAGCTATACAAAACCATTCTAGAGGTTTGTTCTGATAACGAAGAGCGCCGCATTACTCTAGTCTACCTGAGCAATGTTAAGGATTTGACAAAAGAAGCTAGGGAATGGAAAATGTTGGTGACTTACCTGGAGAATACTAAAGACTGGGCTAGAAAATCGATTATTAGAGGCTCGTGAACCGTAAAATAAAATAGTGAAAATGGTGACCCTTCGCGTAAGCCAAAGGCTTGCTCAAAATTATCCTTGATACAGTAAAACCTGTAAAGGTGCTAACAGCAAGACCCCTATCCCTTCTACAAACGCTTTCGGGAATACTTTTGTGATCATATTAAGCGCTCCATTATGGGCTACCGGTAGCCAAGCTTGACCTGAGTTGTTGCTGCGTTCGCGTAGCGGCTCTTTCAGAGCATCGCAATCCTAATTAATTTGTGAACAATAATAGGTCATGAGATTCTTCCCCCAACCCCGATCACCGCATCACCCGATCACCCTATCTAAGCCTCTGGGCAAAATGTTAAGAAGAGTAAACTAGAGAAGTAGTATAAAGTCCAGTTAATTACTTCCCAAATAGTCCCCGGATTTTTGGCTGTTCGCGCTTTGGCTTACAGGTAATTGTCAATTACCTGTAAGCCAAAGCGCAAATAGTCATTACCCGATAAGGACTATGATGATTAGTCAACCGGATTTTATCTAACTATCTCAAGTGCCAGTTTTCTCAGGATTATAGAGCGCGTGAAAGTTTTTCAGACCCTGGAAGGGCAGCAACGCCAAAGTTTGCTGATTTTATTTACTGTTGGTCTGTTGTTTTGGTCAAGCTTAACGTCTTTGTCGCCAACGCTGCCACAATATATTGAAGACGTGGGTGGTACCAAGCAACAGGTAGGGTTAGTAATGGGTTGCTTTGCCATTGGTCTGTTGCTGTTTAGAAACCCACTGGGGCGTATGGCAGACCTGCGCAGTCGCAAGTTGGTAGTAATTATTGGTACTATCGCTGTCGCTCTAGCGCCTTTGGGCTATCTATTTACCCAGTCGATTAGCCTGTTGATGCTGGTTCGAATGTTTCATGGCATCAGTATTGCAGCCTTTACCATCGGTTATCTGGCTCTAGTCACCGATTTGTCCCCTGTTGACAAGCGAGGTGAGTTAATTGGTTACATGAGTTTGGCAACACCGATTGGTTTAGGTCTCGGACCTGCGCTGGGGGGTTTTCTACAACAAGAGGTTAGCTACACTGTTTTATTCTTAGTGTCTGCAGCTCTAGGTGGGCTGGGTGTGCTGTTAGGGAGTCAGATTCGTGAACCAATCAGGCATGCTAAACAAAAGCCGAGAAAATCAGAATCTTGGTTAAACTCGAGTTGGCAGCTATTGGTCAAACTATGGGAGCTGTTAAGCAGCCCTCCTCTTGGAATTCCAGCTTTGGTCATGCTGTTGTTCGGTATAGTATTTGGAACAAAAGTTAGCTTTGTCTCTCTGTTTATTCGAGAGACTGGTATTAATCTCAATCCAGGATTGTTTTTCACAGCTACTGCGATCGCTAGTTTTGTGATTCGTGCATTAACTGGTCAGGCATCTGATCGGTATGGACGAGGAGTATTTATCACCGCTAGTGTGGTTTGCTATATCATCTCAATGTTGATGATTTCCCAGGCTGAAACCGGAGTTGGATTTTTACTAGCTGGTTTATTAGAAGGAGCTGGCACTGGACTATTCATACCGATGATGACTGCTTTGATGGCTGACCGCTCCTCTGCTGATCAACGGGGTCAGGTATTCGCTGTCTGCATTAGTGGGTTTGATTTAGGGATTGGTCTAGCTGGGCCGATCTTTGGTTATTTCGCTGACCTCTTAGGATATCGAGGGATTTTTTCCTGTGGTGCTGGTATAGCATTTTTGGCACTGATTATCTTTATGACCCAGTCCAACAAAAATTTATCCCGTTCCCTCAGATTTGCCATCGGTCGTGAACGGGATTTATATGCTGTAGATACTATAATGTCTTAGCTTATTAAACGGGCTAGGAGGGATTAGAACCCCCGACACCGTGA
>NZ_JAAHGN010000328.1:0-7133 GCF_010672485.1 Moorena sp. SIO2C4
GATTCCCGATTCCCGATTCCCGATTCCCGATTCCCGATTCCCGATTCCCGATTCCCGATTTCCGATTCCCGATTCCCGATTCCCGATTCCCGATTCCCAGTGGGTAGCGCTATAGGTCAGAAACCATTAGCCTCAAGCCTAATCTGATCATGGCTAATGCCTTCAAGGATAAACCTAATTATTGAAATCTTACCACCATTACGCCTCCTGATCTTTAAGATTAATTTTATGATTCGAGGCTAAGTTAGCCATCGAAGACCCTCAGACGGTATACTTTTTTGTATTTTAATCCCCTTGATCTCAAGGATTATACGGGTTTTATGTGCATTTTTTAGTGAATTATCCGTATAAGTACGGAGATGACTATTAGTGAAATTACGGTGGAAACAGGTTTTTTTTTAGGTCAATATTAACATATTAGATTTAATTGATATCTAACCGATGTTTGTTGATTAGTTAACGGTATTCCAATGTCATCAACGTACCTACCAGTCACTTCTCCTTCAGCTGATCAAACTAATTTCTCTGCACCAGTCCCTGCTTCAGTCATTTATTTTCAGAATAAACTCCCCACAGAAAGAGCAGACCATCCTGATTGTACCCGAATCCTCTTAATTGAGGACGATATCCAGGATGTTGAGCTCATTAAAGCATTACTCAAAAAGGCAAAACATTTTCCAGCAACACTCACCCATGTAGAGACCTTAGAGCAAGGTCTCGAATGCCTAAAGCAGGGAAATATTAATATCGTACTCTGTGACCTGTTCTTACCCGATCAGCAAGGCCTAGAGACATTTTGCCAAATTTATGCCCAGTTTCCCGAAGTGCCTATAATCATTCTGAGTGGACTGACTGATGAGAATTTAGCGATAGAAGCGCTACAAGAAGGAGCACAGGATTACTTAGTTAAAGGAGAATTTGATCGGAACCTATTGGTACGAGCGATGCGCTATGGCATGGAGCGGCAACGACTGCTGTTAGCACTGAAGCGACAAACTGAAGCCCTACGAGCCAGTGAAGAACAATTTCGCACCATGATTACCAGAAATGCTGATGGTGTTGTGATTATTGATCAGAATCGAGTGATTCAATTTGTTAATCCCGCAGCAGAATCCCTGATGAACTGTAAAGCGGAGAAACTCCAAGGAGAACTATGGTGCAGTTCCTTAGTGGTTGGTCAAACTACAGAACTAGATATTCGCTCCTCCTATGGAAAAATTGTTATTGCCGAAATCCAGCTAGTAGAGATTCAATGGGAAGGGAAAAAAGCCTATATGGCATCACTGCGAGATATCACCACTCGCAAGGAACTAGAAATTGCTCAGAAGCAACTGAATGATGAGCTAGAACGTCGGGTTGAGGAGCGCACACTTGAACTAAGAGTAGCTAATGATCAGCTCCAAGTTTTGGAAATTAAACTACGTCAATCACTGGTTAAAGAAAAAGAATTGAGCAATTTTAAATCTCGGATTATCTCTAGCATTTCCCATGAGTACCGCACCCCATTAACTACCATTTCTTCATCAGCAGCAATCCTGGAACGGTACTGTCATCAAATGGATCTGACTCGGCAAGTAAAACATTGTAGACGTATCCAATCCATGGTTCAGCAACTGACTGGTTTAGTGGATGATGTGCTATTTATTAACAAGACAGAATTTAAGCAACTAGATTTACAACCCGAACCTATAGACTTAGTTGAATTTTGTAGTAAATTAGTTGATGAAATCAAATCTAAAACCACCTATAAGCACCAGCTCTTGTTTAGGCATGAAGGTGACTGTCAGGAATTCAGATCAGATCCTAAGCTACTAAGCCAAATGCTAACTAATCTCCTCTCTAATGCTATTAAATATTCTCCTCAAGGAGGCAAAGTCGAACTTAACCTTAAATGTGACACTAATCAAGTAATACTGGAAGTTACCGATGAAGGAATTGGCATTCCTAAGCACGATCAAGGTGAGTTATTTAATTCCTTTAGTCGTGGGAGTAATATCGGCTCCATAGGGGGAATTGGATTGGGGTTATCAATTGTCAAAAGTTATGTGGAACACCATCAAGGTGAGATAGTTATGGAAAGTAAAATAGGTTTAGGTACTCGTGTTACTGTCTGTTTACCATTGCTTGCTTAGTGGTTAGTATGACTGACAAAAATTGATTTATTGATTTATTTAACCGCAAATTATCAGAAGGGGAGAATACTAATATAGTTGGTAAAATGTATTTATAAGCAATCAGATCTAGTTCACGTCATGACTTATTAGTAAAGACTTATTGGTCTTGGGTCTTAGTTAATGGAAAATGGAAAATGGAAAATGGAAAATTCATAACTCCCAATTCCCAATTCCCAATTAACAGCCATCGGCAAAAATTATCGCCTGATTATAAATCCTTAGAGTCCTGTTATGTTTTATCTTTCAACTGCTTCGTAACGGATTTGGCTTTATCCTGTAAGTGTGCGGTGGTAGCCTGAGCTGTGTCTTTCAACTGATCAGTAACTGATTGAGCTTTATCTTTAAACTGTGCAGTGGTCGCTTTGGCTTTATCCTTCAACTGTTCAGTAACTGATTGGGCTTTATCTTTAAACTGTTCTGGTATATGTTGAGCTTTTCGCTTGACATCTTGAAATTCCTGGACAGTTTTTTGATAATCTTCCTTGATCAGGTCTGTAGCTTGACTAATTTTTTGATTAAGTCCTTCCCCATACTGTTTACTATTTTGAGCAACTGCATCCAGTACAATTATCCGCTTGCTGCCAATACTCGAAATTGCTACGGGTGGGAGTAGATACATACCATCCATAACCCCATGCCAGCCAAGGTCCGAGAAGAGATAGTTAACTACACTACCGCTTTTGGGTTTAAGCAAGTAGTCCACTAGCTTACCAATTTTGTTACCCGCATCTGTCCACACTTCATGTCCGATCAGGGAATCCCAAGACTCGGTTTTCTGTTGAGTTTTGTTATTTTTGCTAGTGTTGACGAGAATACTATCGGTGCCAATACTCTCTACTTGACCCCAAGCAAAGTACCGTTTTTTCGCCCCAAGTAATCCAGACTTACACCTTAAGGCCACGACTCGATGAGCTTGATAGTCCAACAAGAGTTGATCGACATGACCAATTTCTTCCGTCGTCTGACGCTCTAAGACTAGACGATTGAGTAACTGGCTCTGCCTAATCGGTTTGGGTTGGATAAATAGTAAAGACATCTGTTCATGTCTCCAATAGTTAAGAACTGGCAATGGCGTTCGGAAAAAGACACTGAAGGCTCTAAGCGGTAAGCTATCAGGTAAGCATTCGGCGTTTATTTTAAACTGACGGCTGTTCGCGTAGCGTGGCCAAAGGCCTTCCGCTGATCGCTGAATGCTAAATGCTTGTGTACCCCTCTGTGATTTTTTCCATCTAGATTTTAGCTTACAATAATTGAGTCAAGTCTGATCTAGGGGATTACCAAGGAGTGAGTTGAGACTATGCGCTTATTGTTTTTGATTTCAGGCTTTGTGATCGGCTTAGCTATAGCAGCGATATTATTCGCCCTCCAAAATAAAGCAATTGTGGAGGTAAATTTTGGGGTTTGGACTATACAAGAACCTTTATCTCTAGTGATTCTTTTAACTCTATCTATGGGCTGTTTAGCTGGTTTATTAATATCCACACCTACTCTAATTAACCAAAGTCGTAAACTAACTCAGCAACGTAAACGGATTAATGAGTTAGAGCAGGATTATAATGAAACAATAGTAAATATTGATAATCAACGCAAAAGAATAGAGTATTTAGAAGATAGTTTGAAAAGTAAGATAGGTGCCTCATCACCAGAATCTGAGCTGCAATAGCTGGAAAACTGTTGGTATTGAGCGGTCAGCGGTCAGCGGTCAGCGGTTAGCAGACTTAACTCTGATTAAATAAATGCTTACCTCTTTCTTTTATTCTAAATGCTTTCGTGATCAATAAGAATGTGCATAGCCCATAAACTGTTCGCGTAGCTTGCGCGTAGCCCATAAGCTGATAGCTGATAGCTGATAGCTGATAGCTTACCTTTTACTTAACTATTTTAACTACTGATCAAGGATTCAAACTCAACTTTTAATGATTCAAAATCTGCCACCCTTGACACCAGTAAATTATCCTTACCAGCATCATTTAATCGTTGTTTCCAATAACTGATGATTTCTGGGTGATTCATCCAGAATTGAATCACACTGTCTACGGCTTGATCTATACCCCAATCTGCCTGGGAGGGAAGGGTTTCAGCTGATTCAATTAAAGCATCGAGGGTACACTGATAAGTACCTAAGTATTTCAGTTTTGGTGGGACTTTTCTCTGAGTTAACTTCTGTTGATGATTGAAAAAGTCTAGGACAGGAGATACTCCTAAGATTTCAAAGGTGTATTTCATAGGTTGAATACCTTCCTTTTTACCAGTTATCCTTTTTGCAAGTTACCTCAACCTTTCCAGGCCAGGTCATCAAGATTGGTAGATTTTTCTGTGTTCTGTCTTCTGTGTTCTGTGTAAGAACTCTGACTGTTAACCAATCCTATAGAACTGCTATGCACTACATAATAAAGGAATTGTTAAATTGGTTTTGTAATCATTGTAACATAATAACACAATACTATAGGCTCAAACCTAACAGCTATAGCGTTGCTTCAATTTATCCCAGGTCGGTAATGATAACAAATCTTGCTGCAACATGGAAATAGTTCCCAGGGGCAGGTCTTCCTCAGGTTTGTGTTCCAAGGATCTTAAATACTCTTCATCGGCTTGGTAGTTTCTGACCAGATAATCAATGATGTCATCATCAAGGGTAATATTAAAATAGGCTATCAGTCGTTTTACCAAGCAATGAGCAGTCTGTGTCCGTGCTTGTTGGACTTCTTCCACAAGCAAGGCTGCCAAGCCAGCTTTGCTTGTGGCTGCCAGACCTACTTCAATTCCCCCGAGATTGGCTTCAAAGGAATTTTCAATGGCAATTTGTTCTTCAGGCTCTGATATATTTAAGTAATGGTCTAGTAAATTGACCAGTTCAATGGAGAGTTGTTTGTAATCAGATAAGTCAAGCTGTTGATAATTACTTTGATAATTAAGTAACGCTTTTAAGGGACTGGTGTGTTTAGACTCCAGGAAATCCTGTAACAGGGTAGTGATATCTTTAGCAAGAGAGACTTTATCCTTATCGCTTAGAAAAATAGTTTTCTCTTTTAGAATCAGAGCCGGATGTTTAAGTCTTTTTTTATCCGGTGATACCAGTTTCAAGTCCTGACCATAGCTAGACCATAATTTATGATACTGCTGTTCTACTTTTAGCAGATTTTTATGAAGGCTATTTAATCGTTTATTGAAGCGGATGATATCATCATAACGCTTTTTTATTTTTTTAGGACTAGCATGGGTAGTGCTTGTCAAATAGCTTTGTAATGTAGTAATAAGCAGTTGCTCTAATTGTGATCTGGTAATCCCTAATACAGAATGGGTTACTTGGTTATCCGATCTATTTAATTGTGCGATCAGGCCATAGATGCGGCTGTTACGCATGCGCCTATTTAATTGAAAGTCTGACAAGAGGGAATCAAAGGCTTCTTTAACTTTTTTCAAATCGTTTCGTCCCTTAAAAACTGGGTCGAGTAAAAGAATAACGCGCCCTGATAACAGCTCAATGGTTAAGGTAAAAATGCCAAGACTATCATTAAAGGTCATGGTGTCGAGGGATTCTTGATTGGCGGCAGTAAGGCTTCTTTCTAAGAAACCAATAGGACGCTTTAATCCTTCTCGTAGGGAAGGGGCTTTTCCTTGCAAACGCTGGTTTACTAATTCGGCTATACCAGGAAAATTATTTTGTAAATGGGCAAGTTTTTGGTCGAGGCGATCGCTTATAGCTTGGTACTCTTTTTCGATCAGACAATAAATTCCTTGTTTACGATAGGATTCAATCCGCTTCATGGTTCGTGCGATGACATCATCTTGGGTGATATCAAAGGTGGCTTCTTCTAGTAAATCTTCGCTGGCTGCTCCATTACGGAGAATCCACCAAGCACCAACTAGGGGTTGTTCTTCTGGGGGATAGCTTTTGATATAGGTGTTACGAGCACCAAAATACAAGTCAAATAACTGATCAATTACGGTTAATAACTGCCATTCTGCTTCTTGTACCCGTGGTGTGTAAAACGCTTGCTTGCCAATGCGCACTACAATGGCAATCAGACCAGCAATCATAGTGTACCCAGTAAAGTAGATAACATTTTCTACTTGAGGAGGATTGCCATATCCGAGATAATGACCACCGTATATTGCCAAAAATGTAACTGGACCTGCTGTCCAAGCGATATTCAAAAATGCGGATAACCATGATTCTTGTTTAATGGCAGAGGCAATCTGGTGAATCACAGATTCCCCTACAGCACTGATAGTAAGGTTATCTACTTTATGCTTGCTGTAGTAAAACACTTGATGTTAAGTAACTTTGATAAGCGTTATGGGTGCGAAAGCTACAACCCTCAATAAGGGAGTAGGGAAGTCAGAAGAGGAAACTTTGGAATTACGATGCAGCCCGGTCTTTGGGGCTTACCCGGATGACCGCGCTGCATGGCTTTATTTTGGAAGCACCATTACACCCAATTGCTATCTAGTCTATGTATACTTTGATCGATCAGCTAATGCGCTACGCGAACAGCTATTAGCTATTAGCTATTAGCTGTCAGTTATCAGCAAAACTATCAGAGCTTAAGTTTGAAAGCTAAATTAAAAGCTCAGTTAAAAGCTCAGTTTATGCCTGTGCGAAGTGAAGTATATATAGTAGATACTATATAGGTTATATATATATCTATTGGCTAGGAATGTATGTGCTTCTATTTGCTAAGAGTTAGTTCTAAGAGTTACCGACTATGAAGAGAATCTATCACAAACTTAAGAAAGTAGTCAAGTGCTATATCTGAGGGGATAATATAGCGGTTTTCAATAGGTTTTAGGGAACAGGGAATAGGGAGTTGGGAAGAGGCAAGAGGCAAAAGGCAAGAGGCAAGAGGCAAGAGGCAAGAGCGATGCAGCGCGGTCTTGGGGAGGCAGTGCGGTCTTGGGGGTTCCCCCCATGAGCAACTGCCGTGGTTTCCCCCATGAGCGACTGCATCAAGACGA
>NZ_JAAHGN010000329.1:0-7124 GCF_010672485.1 Moorena sp. SIO2C4
AAGCGGTTTATCTCGCAACTCAAAAAACCGGATGTCGACTTTGTGAACGGCTTATCACCGGTTCCGAGCCCTACTCCCAACCCTACTCCAACTCCTACTCCCAGCCCTACTCCCAGCCCTACTCCTACTCCTAGTCCTACTCCTACTCCTACTCCTTCCCCAACTAAACCTCCTAAGGATTCCAAGGGCAGGACTATCGTTTACGGAGCAGTGGGACAACCAGAAAACCTAGAACCAGGTAATATCAGCGACCGGGAATCCCTGGTTGTCCAGAAACAAATTTACAATCGCCTGGTGGAATACAAGCTGGGAACGATTGAACTGGAACCAGGATTAGCTACTGATTGGCAAGCGTCTCGCAATAGCAGAGTTTGGACATTTAAACTGCGCCAAGGGGTAAAGTTTCATGACGGCACTGATTTCGATGCTCAAGCGGTTAAGTTCAATGTCGAGCGTTGGTGGGACCCGGAAAACAAATACGGCTATCGCGATAAAGACAGAAAGTATCAAATTTGGGCTGATTTATTTGGTGGCTTCAAGGGAAACTCGAAATCCCTATTACAACAGATAGTCATCAAAGATAAGTATACAATTCAATTTGTCCTGAAACAGCCCTTAAGCATTTTTCCAGCTATGATTGGGTCAGGCTACTTTGGTATCGCTAGCCCAACAGCCATCAAGAAAGCAGGTTCTAAGTATGGTCGTGAGTCATCTCTAGCAGTAGGGACAGGTCCATTTAAATTCAAAGAGTGGCGTAATGGCAAGGAAATTATCCTAGAAAAGAGTCCGAACTACTGGAAACCAAACCTACCTAAAGCAGAAAAGGTAATCGTGCGGTTCATCCCGGATATTAGCAAACGCCTGACCATGTTGAAATCTGGAGAGATTGACTTCACTTCAGACCTAGTTCCTAAGCAATTAGAAAATTTAGTTGGTGAGGCTAACCTCAAATCTATTTTCCGTCCCTCCTTCAATGTCGGATATCTATCCCTCAATACCAACTACAAACCCCTTGCCAAACAAAAGGTACGGATTGCGATCGCCTTAGGAATTAATCAGCAAAAGATTGTCGAAAAAAATTGGCAGGGTTTAGGGGAGAGTGATGCTCACTTCACCCCACCCCTACTGGATTGGTCTGAGTCATCTAATTTTGGTAGCTATAAATATGACCCAAAGCTAGCCAAGCAACTGCTGAGGGAAGCTGGCTACCCCAAAGGCTTTGACCTCGAACTCTGGTATATGAAAATTTTCCGCCCCTACTATCCTGATCCGAAAGCGATCGCCCAAGCCATAGCTGATGACTTGGGTAAGATTGGCATCAAGGTTTCTTTAAAAACAAAACCCTGGAAAGATTATCTGAAAGACCGACAAAAGTCTCCTGGTTTCCAAGGGTTTATATTGGGTTGGACTGGGGAATATGGCGACCCAGATAACTTCTACTATTCCCACTTCGGACCTAATGCTACCGCTGACCTTGGACGTTGGAAGAATAACCAAATCCTAAGGTTATTGGAAACCGGTCGTAAGACCCAAGGCAAGGATGCTAGGGCAAGAATCTATCGCCAAGTGGATCAAATTTTATTTGAACAAGCCGTGCGCATTCCCATTGTCCACTCCCAACCGCTTTTAGGTAAGCGCGCCAATATTCAAGGCTGGAAACCCAGTCCACTGGGTTCAGAATCCTTTGAAACTGTGGATAAGACGTAAGCTATCAGCAGTCAGCAGTCAGCCGTCAGCCGTCAGCCATTCGCGAATGGCCAAGGCTCACGCTACACCGAACAGCAGACGTAATAGATATTAAACGAATGCTGACCTGTTTTATTCAAAAGCTGATAGCTGTTCGGTGTAGCGTGCGCGTAGCGCATTAGCTGACGGAACTCAGATTAAACGAATGCTGATCTATTTTATTCAATAGCTGATACGCGACACGCTGATAGCTGTTCGGTGTAGCGTGCGCGTAGCGCATTAGCTGATACGCGACACGCTGATAGCTGAAGACTTACCTTATAATAACTTTTGGGACAAGTAATCCTGCTATACACAAAAGGTAAATAGTAAAAGGGAACTAGTTCAATGACAAAAAAAAGGAATACATCTAGAGACGGATTTAGGAACCAGTTAGAAAGCGTTGGTTTAAACAAATTCAAGGGGATTTGGGACTTTATTCAAAGCAACGACTCTCTCAAACGTAAAGTCAACAAAACTATCATTAACAATGCCGTCTACAAAATGCCCACTCGTCCCCATAAGTTAAGTGCGATGGCACCCTATACCTCTTGGGACTCATTAACAGACCGAACCTGGATCGGACGACATTTACCCCCCGATCCAGAGTTCAACAAAGCAGGGAACCTTCCCCCTCTCGAAGACCTTGCTGTTTTGTTTCGCAAACAAGAGGGGAAAACCATCTATTCCGAGAAATCTACCCTGTTGTTTCCCTATTGGGTGCAGTGGTTTACCGACGGCTTTCTGCGCACTGATCGCTACAATAGATTAAAGAATACCTCTAACCATGGCATCGATTTATCTCCCGTCTATGGGTTGAACAGAAAATCTACAGACATGCTGAGATCCCATCAGGGCGGGAAACTGAAAAGCCAGATCATCAATGGTGAAGAATATCCTCTCTTCTATTACGACGATCCAGAAAAGGGAGTGGTCAAACCAGAGTTTGACGGGTTGTATGAACCGCTCAATGATGAGAAGCGACTCGACCCAGCCAAGAAAGCAAAACTATTTGCCATGGGTGTAGAACGAGCTAATGTCCAAATTGGCTATGTAATGCATAACGTTCTGTGTCTGAGGGAACACAATCGCCTGTGTGATTTACTGGCTAAGCATTATCCCGATTGGGATGACGAGCGACTCTTCCAAACGGCCAGAAACATCGTGATGGTGTTAATCATGAAAATTGTGGTGGAAGAGTATGTTAATCACATTACCTCTTATCACTTTAATTTCATTGTCGATCCCCCAGCGTTTACCAATCAGAAGTGGTATCGCCAGAATTGGATGACAGTGGAGTTTAGTTTGGTGTATCGTTGGCACAGTGCCCTTCCCGAGACTCTTACCTATGACAGCAAGCAAATTCCCATGGTGGATAGCCTCTGGAATAATGAGATGCTGATCAATAAAGGCTTGGGACCATTATTTGAGGAGACCTGTTCCCAACCAGGCAGCAAAATTGGTTTGTTTAACACGTCAGAATTCCTAATACCTGTTGAATTAGCAAGTATCGACTTAGGTCGTGAAGCTCAACTGGCTAGCTATAATGATTACCGGGAAATATGTCAGTTTCCTCGGGTGACGGATTTCGATCAGATCACGGGGGATGAAGATACTCAAAGGGAACTAAAACGGTTATACGGTGATGTCAACAATATAGAATTCTATGTGGGACTCTATGCCGAGGATGTGCCACCAAATGCAGCAGTAGCTCCCCTGGTTACCCGAATGATAGCAGTTGATGCCTTTTCCCAAGCATTGACCAATCCCCTGTTGGCAGAAAATATCTTCAACGAAGAAACTTTTTCTCCGGTCGGTTGGGAAGTAATACAAAACACAAATACTCTCTCAGATCTGGTAAACCGGAATAGTCCACAGCAAGATAAAAAGTATAAAGTAACATTTGACAATCCGTAAGCAAGGCATCGGGTATTGTCAAGCAAAAATTAAACAAAAAATTCAAGCTCTCTGATTGAGAAATCACCGGTTAAGTAAAATTTGAGTCTCAATCACCAGATCTATGGTCACTTAAGTTGACAGTACCCGATCAAATCCGCTGCTATCCTAACCCATTTTTGATCACAACCAATTCATCAAAATTTGTCTAGAAAAAATAACCATGAAGCTATTTACAGAATATCCCGAAAAGGACGAACAAAACTATTACAACCTTGTAGCCGAGCAAGTCAGGATTCAGATGGATAAGCTTTACAAGGATCAGGAACGGGCTTTGCGAGACACCCATGCCAAAACCCACGCATCGGTGGAGGGAAACCTAGAAATTTTTGATTTTGATGAACATAAAATTAAAAGCGAACTAGCGAAACGAACTCGGCTTACTCAAGAGCAACTCAATGGGATTTCCCTCAAGCAAGGACTCTTTGCGACACCGAAACAATATCCTGTTCAGCTGCGATTTGCCAATGGGCGAACAAACGTTGAAAACGACTATGTCGCAGACACACGCTCAATGTCTGTGAAAGTGATTGGTGTTGAAGGAGAAAGCCTAGAACAAAGCTACGAGCCAAACACTCAAGATATTATTGTTCAAAATGCCAAGATCTTTTTTATCAAAACCATCAAATATTATTATGAATTTTTTGGCTCCATAGTTGACTCAGAGCAAGCTGCCCAGAAGTGGCTCAGGAGTCATCCCAGGCAATTGCTAGCCCTAGCTAAAGTAACAGCTCGAACCCCAAAGAGTTTATTAACGGAACGGTATTGGAGTGGTTCTGCTTCTGCCCTTGGACTCAAACCAGATTTTGATCAGTCTCAACCGGGCCTAGTTCCTGTTGACTATCCCGCTGTGATCAAATATGCGTTTACCCCTGTTTCATGCCAGCCTCCCCATCAAAGGATGCGATATCAGTCCCGACCAGGTATTCCCAAACTTCCCTTCTTCGATCGCGCCAAGGCTCTGGGATTGGATGGAAGCAAACCGGACAATTACTATCGAGACGAGCTGATCGAACAACTATCGAAAACCGATGCCCTTTATTGCTGGGACTTTGGCATCCAATTCCAAACTAACCCGAAAATGTCCATCGATGATGTCACAATTCGTTGGAGTGAGAAGAAATCACCATTTTTTACGGTTGGTCGCCTTACCGTCAAGCATCAGATCATCGATTTTGACAAACAATACGACTCTGCTGAAAACCTGCGATTTTCCCCGTGGAATGGCTTAGTGGTTCATCGTCCTGTGGGAGCTCTCAACCGGCTACGTAATATAGTTTATCCGATTGTGGCTAAGTATCGTTATCAAAAACGGGGACTCAACTATTAGTCTTTCAAGTTAAGCATAAATGTGGCATTTTACTTGTTACTTGTTACTTGCCAATTTTAAATTTTCAAGTAACAAGTAAGGAACACCCAGGAATTATACCCAGAGAATTATAACTATTCAACCGGACTCCATATTAGTTGTTTTCTGGCAAGCCTCTTAGCCGGGAAACCATACTCCCTGTACCAATAACTAAAAGTCCCAATATCACTGAAGGTTCGGGAACACTGATACGAACAGACCTGATACTCAGTGCATTAATAGCGAAAGGTACATCAAGGCCCTCTTCTTTGGCATTGAGCACCAAGGTTTTGATGTCACCACTGCTATCAAACAGGCCAGTAAAGATCACGTCGCTGCCAGCAACCATCTGGCTTACACCTGGACGTTCAAAACTTCCTAGACTATTTCCGAAACTATCAAAGGCTTCAATTTTTGCTATGTAGTCAACAATTTCTATAGGAGCGGATTGAATTTGTGTCCCAACACCAAAGACTGGAGTATCAAAGGTAATAGTCAGTGGACCAGGATTAGCAATGCCTGTAAACAGAAGCGAATCCCCTACATCAAATGCACCAGGGAAAACAGGAGTTTGATCAATACGGAGAAACTCTCCAGCAGGGATGCTGACATTTAAATCAATCCCGACCGCTGAAGTCGCTGAAAATGGGTTAGGTAGGGTGGTAAAAGGTGGTGCTACAACAACCTCAGCTACTTCAGACCAATCTAGGAAATCATTAGGCTTTAAGGCTTCTCTAGTATCTACAAATGTTGCGGCTTGGGCAGTACTTGTGAATAATACAGTTCCTAGGGCAGTTGCTAATAAGGTTTTCATTACTGTTGACTACAAATTATTTTTGTAGTTGATCATATATTTCATTTAGATATACTAATCTATAGCAGAAGTAATTTTATTGGAATCTTTATATACTTAAGGAATGTGAAAAAAAATCTTGCTAAAATCTTTATAGATCAGAACCTGAGGGGGTGACAGTTCGGCTATAATTATTATCTGGTCTGGATTTATTCAATTCAGTTACCAAACTTATAAATAAACCCGATGTTTCGACCACTTGGATGAAAGAATCAGGGATTGAGTTTCCAGTAATTGAAAATATGCTCATGACTGTCTATATATAGTTTGGGATTATAAGTTTGGGCTCATAGTGACCTTAAACTTAGAGCTGGCAAGTACTTTGGGTCCCTTGTCGCCCCCCCAGCTCCTTCGTCATAAGTTAGCTATCAGCATTAAGCTAACGCCATAGCAGTTTCCACAAGACTAAATCACCGCAATGCATTCAATCTCGACTAAAACATCCTTAGGTAGTCGGGAAACCTCAACACAGGCACGAGCTGGAGCATCTTCCTCGTTAAAGTATTTGGCATAGATCTGATTTACTGTAGCAAAATCATTCATATCTGCCAGAAATACGGTGGTTTTGACTATGTCCGGGATTTTAGCTCCAGCAGCGACTAGGATAGCTTCAAGATTAGCCATTACCTGTTCTGTCTGCTTGGCTACATCATTATCACCAACAATCTCACCGGTGCTAGGGTCAAGGGGAATTTGACCAGCTACAAAAATCATTTGACCGCTGACTGCGATCGCTTGATTGTATGGTCCTACGGGTGCTGGGGCATTGGGGGTACGGATAATCTTTCGTGTCATAGTCTTCAGTAGTTCCAGGATGGACAAGTTAACACATTCCAAGATAGCAGTTTGAGCATTCCCATCTCAGCCTTATCCCTGACCGATAAGTCTTGACCTTGGTAGTGAGGAGGTGAAGAATAGGGGGATGATGGGTAATAGTGGTATTAGTAGGATGAGGGGCAAGAAAGTGCTATGTCATCAATGCACCTCATTATCACTAGTATTCAGTAATCAGGACTGACGCACCAAGACCCTTCAAACCGGGTTTCTGTTTGTCTTGATGCAGTCGCTCATGGGGGGAACCCCCAAGACCGCGCTGCATCGCTATAAATCAAAGGGGGTAGCGGTTGAGCAGGGAGTCAAACAGGTAACCTTGGGGAGTTCCACCACAGCCATTGTCCGAGATGGGACAGGTCAAGCCGTGGGAAACTTAAACGCCATGGCGGGTATGACTGCGGAAACTAA
>NZ_JAAHGN010000033.1:0-20405 GCF_010672485.1 Moorena sp. SIO2C4
CGTTTCCATATCGTGCTTTTCTCGTGTGTTTCTCCGCCTGCCCGGCGTGAGGGCGTCTCCGCCTCTCAGGCGTCTCCGGCACGAGCGAGGTTACGAGCTGGTGCTGTCTCCGCCTGCGCGAATTTATTTTAGAAGTTCGCGCATCTCCGCCTCTCAGGCGCTCCATATTTTCTCTAAACTGGATAAGCCTATGATCAGACGTTTTATTATCTATACCTAAAATGAAAACAGAAGAAATATTACATAAGATAGATCAACGATTCTCATTTAAGATTATTATCCAGAGTGATTTATATGATGAGCTTGAATCGATTCGTTGTTTGATTATGTCTTTAGAGTCTAATGAAGAACCAGAACCAAATCCTTTACTTTTATACTCCAATAAAGTCATACTATGGTTTGGAGAAGCCAATAATCTGATAAATAATTATAAGCAAATGTTAGAGGATGATAAAGCAGATAATATTTCGCAATATTTGATTTTGGTATGGTCACAGAAATATCGCCATTATATGGATAAGTCATTCGAATGGGAATTTTTATCTGAAGGCAAGCCTCAGCGCGATCGCTAATTTTCAAGTCCAATTTCTCTAAACCCGTTGAAGTGACCTTGAGAAACGTCCATATCAGACATAGATATGGACGTTTCCTGTTCGCATTAACTTAAAAGTGCTATTGAACCTAACTTATGATTGTAGAAAAGTTTCGTTATTGACAAGTGAATATTTTGCTTTCTGTATTTGCATACCTAAATATACCGCATGGCTAGGTTGTATTGATATATTGTCACTACAAATCTTTCTGCCCAAATTTACAATATTTTTATCACGATAAATACCGATTATTTCCCCACTGCCGGGAGTCGTTTGCTTTACTACAATATCCGAGCCTTCGGTCTCAACTAGAAAATTACCAATGGGGTCAGCATATTGTGTATGTTCTGAATTAATAAGCTTTTGATATTGGTCTTGAATAATTCTGTCAGCATAGTCATAGCAGTCGTCATAGATATGGGCACTTTGACTTATGGTGATCAATGGTCCCATGTTCAATGGGACTCCTGCGCGATCGCTAATCTGCTCTTTGATATACTGCTGTAGCGCTCTAAGCCCAAAGGCATTAGCTGGCCACGCACTAAACATGTCATTGCTTCTCAAGGTGGCAGTTAACGACAATTCATTATCTACAACTCTTAACCAGATGTGATTTAGGCAAGGACTGCCCCCCTTCTCATGGTCTTTGACATCCCATAGGGACATCACTGCACTCGCAGCATCAATCTCACCAATGAGTTTAGTGATGACTTGCTCAATTTGATCCCGCTTAAACCAAGAACGTAGACGCTGACCATAGGTATATTTTACGCCTTCTACTACGGGTGCATCGTCCAAGATTTGATGAATGTATTTTTGGATAAAGTCGCGATCGCATGGTAGATAATTGGGCTGAGGGAAGTAAAATTCAGGAGGTTCTTCCGTTACTACTGCCACCAAGTCAATCAGCTCTTGCCACTGCCCATCATAACCTGTAGGTCGGATTGTCCCGATGGTCCTAATATGATGAATTATCTTGATCCATGTAGCAGAAATCGTCTTGCCTTCGAGACGATGCCCATAGCGTGATCCTGGCCTTGTATTAATATAATTTGGTTGACTAGTGTTTATAGAAGTTATGAATGGAGGTCCCCATGTTCCTAACTCTATATCTTTACAAGATTTGATTAACTGGATAGCTTTGTCAATTGAATTAGTCTTTTGTGCAAAGACAGCATTTCTTAGTTGCTCTAAAATAATCAATGGAATATCGATATCAATGTAACCTTTTATTGAAGAACAAATTATCCAGCATGGGCGGCCAGTCTCACTAACTCCCTCCTTAACCCCATGTCGAAAGAAATCCATTAGACAAGTTCCACCTCCAGCGTTATGATCCTCCTTGGTAGAATCTAAGATTATCAAGCATCGGACATATGGATTATTTAATAAGTTACGGATCAGGAGATTTATCCCTCGTGTGGGACTATATAATTGTCCTATTACAGCGAACTCAGAAGAATCTAGCTTTTTCGCGATGGCATCTTTAACTGTCCATCCTGTAACTATTGCTGTCTTGCCTGTCCCATAAATTAATTGGTTGGGCTTATGTACCGCATTGTATCTATATTTTGGTAATATCTTGATATTCATCTTTATAATGTCAACAGTAGTACTATATTATCATCTAATGTCAATACTTCGACATAGATCAGCATTACACAGAAAAAAGATGTCTCGACCTGTCCTTATGGCTATAGAAAAGGGTATTCTTACCAAATCCATGTCAATATTTGATTATGGTTGCGGATATGGCACTGATATGGATTTACTCAAAGATATGGGATATCTGAATGTCAATAGGTATGATCCATATTATTTCCCAGATCAAGAGTTAGTACCTTCTTCGTTGGTGTTCTTAAACTATGTAATCTCGGTAATAGAAAATTTACCAGAGAGGGATCATGTATTACTGGATGCTTTATCATTAGCAAGCGATTTCCTGATAGTAGCTCTTCTGCATGGAAAGCATAATGAACAATATATGTCTAAATACCATTGTAAATATATGGATGGAATTATCAATAAGACATTTGGAAGTTTTACGAAATCGTTTTCACAAGAGGAAGCATCATCTTATATCATGGCGGTTTCGGGGTATCACCCTGAAAGCATTGGCCAAGGTATATTTTTGATAGATAAATCTTATGAGCCTATTTTACCGCCTGTAAATCTATATTCTGAATATACGGTTCAAGCTCTATATAGATTAACAAAAACTCTAAAAAAAAGGATAAATAAACTAAGCCGTAAATGGATTCTTCCTGACGGAGTCACAATCCAAGTCTACAAGAAAGGTAACGACAATCAGCACTGCTACTATAGATTGGTTTCACGCAAGAAATTTCTTTGCCATATCGGTGATCCAAAGATGCTGAAAAGCAAGCATCTAGGAAGACCTTCATCGACAGCTTATCACGAGGCTGTTAATGCTCTTGGTAGGAAAATAGAAATTGCTGTACTCCTAGCAAGAATCTCCCATATTAAATCTGTGATCAAATTTCTTCTTAATAAGCCTAAGGCAACAAAAACAATGCGTTGCACTATTCCTGGCTTTATCCCTGACATTCTTTAAGCTATTGCGATCGCATATACAGCCATGATCTATTCTGGCATTCTGTTTGCATAGCAGGGCTATTTGCGTTATCTATAACTAGGAAAGAGATATCATCACTTCTAGCATGTATCTTTGCTAGGTTGTACTGTTTGTCAATATACCCTAGATCTGCTTCAGCAGAAATGGAAAAAGATTTCCATCCATACGGAACCCCTAGCAGGTGATATTTAGATTGATTAGTTGGCCAATGCATATCTACCCAGATTCTTATCCTCTTTTCTTGTAGGTACCTACTTAGCCAGCGTTTTGCATAGACATATCCAATTATGTAGGCTAGGGGCTTATCTGCTGTGTCTATATATATTTCGCCACATGACAGAGGCTTTAATGCTGTAAGCTTTGACGGCTTCCTTAGTAGACTTGAGCAGTTGATATATTCTGTGTAAAAGTTAAAGCTCTTAGCTCTACCTCGTCTTTTTATTGTTCCAGGCCATTTGCAATGTGGCTCATCTATCCCAATAGATTGAAGCTCTGGGATTAGCATCGGGATGTCATATTTGTCTACATGTGTTAAGATTTCTTGAATTGTCATTTAACCAAATCCTCTTTGCCTTGCATGAAATGCATCTGAAAGCCAGTTATAACCTATAAATCTTGTCTTTTGCCCTTACGGCATCTTTTTTTTTTAGAGAATACCAAAATCATTCTAGCTATAATTACCTGCAAATTTCTTGATTTTATCCTGACTTGCATTTTCCGCCTCATGGTGCTATTCTCTAAAATAATAAAATTGACTCACTAATCTGGTTGATTTTCTTCGTGAATATTGTGGTCAAGTTGTTAATCCTTCCATTGATGCACTATCATGTAGCTGTAAACTAGATTAGATTTAAAGTAAAATGCCTGATCCTTTGATTTTGAGTAGAACTAATATTCAAACAATCTTGAATAAACAATCAGACAAAATAAAGACTTATCTGGCTCTGCTTACTGAGAAAGACGCAACTTCCAATGTTCAATCAGTGAACTCTGCCAACTATTTGACCAATTGGAATATCACCGATGACACATTGCTTAATCAGATACTGACCTTGAGCAAGATGACTCCATCGCCTTTCACTTTCTCTATCCCCTCAATACAACTAAACTGGGTGACAGAGCCAGTATATACGCAGACGGAGGAACAAGTCAAAGACCAGATGCGTAAAGTTATCATAGATGATTATACACAAATAACTTTTGCGGCAATCTTTTTCAAGAAACAAGAAACAGATCCAACTAAGTCAAGTTTAGTCCAAACAGTGAATCCTGCGGATTTTTCCACACCAACTAGTGTAGGTGGTTGGGGTATCAGCCAAGATGTCTTTATCAAAGAGATTATTCATATCTCTACAAAGAGTAAAGAAAACTTTAGTCTTACTATTCCAAACCTTACTTTGACTTGGTTGCAGACTGTCCACTCTTAACTTGTCGTCTTCTTCAGATATATCTAATCCGTGTATTCACTACCCAATGAGTCAATGCTCATTGGGTATAATATTATTGAGTGTTTGAGAAAAACTATGTCAATACCAAACGTTAATGCTGACGATCAAAATTTTATTATAACTACTGACTTGCTTCAGGAGCTGTCAAAGTTGCCTATAAATGCAGGATTCTATTATTTATTGTTAAGGCAGAGGGGTACATCAACTGACACTGAAACAACCCACACTGTCTCTGTGCAGAGTTCTGCTTTAGAAACTTTCGTTGAGATAGATGATAAATATGAGATAAGTGAAGGTATTCAACTAAAATATTTTCGAGAATTAAATAATCTAGGGCTCTTAACAGGTCTAAGTTACGACAGCTTTAGAGTAAAATTTTCAAATCAATTTGACCCAATTTCTTTGGGAACAATCCCAAACTTGCTAGACAGAAAATTAATAACAAAAGAGACTGCGCTAGTACATACCATAAGAAATTTTGGCAGTAGCACTTATTACGATATAAATAAATCTCAATTAGCTGGAAGTGGTTACACTGATCTAGAGTTTATAGAGAATTCTCTTATCAAGAATATTAGTCGGTTATATATTCAGGACGATGAAATTCAGTCTGCTGGGATACTGAGAATTACTTTAAATAGGATTACGTATATTATGCCTCCTTTGTCTGGCAAAAATATTTCTATATCAGAGCTAACTTATTTACGTAACGAAAAGATATTGTCTGATCAGCAGTATCATTTTCTTGTAATGTGCATGATTTCCGATTCAGGTAATATCAAAGGCCAGAGTCTAAAAGACTATAGCATTAATCTTGATAAGTTTACAAAAGACTTAAAAGTATTTGAAAGGAAGCAATTATGTAGTTTAAAGCAATCAAACTTTAACATCGTAATTCATCCTCCATTGTTCAACAACAATGAGTCTTATGTGTCTAACGAAAAATTACTTGACGATTTGCAGTTATGGCATTGGGAACTTTATAACATGGCTCCGCCTGGAGACGACGAAAGGGGTATGGCCATTAATCCATATAACTTAGCTCTCTCTAATAAGGCTATTAATAGTCAACAGTTAATCTCATTCCAATTTTTCCTTAAGCTTCTTTCCAATCTTGCAGAGAGAAATTGGATCGAAGTTACTGATCTAGAAATAATTGTTTAAAACATGAACAAGAAACTTGTAACTTGCTTTATAAGTTACAGCAGAAGAGAGTCAAGTATTTTTGTAGAAGAACTAATTAGCTCTCTTCCTGAGATAACTTTTTGGGTAGATAAAAGTATTATTCCTGGAACTACTTGGAAGATAGAGCTTGTTGATGCGATTAGAAATAATGATGTTTTCTTATATATTGCATCAGATAGTTCCATGAAAAGCATTTATTGTGAACTGGAGTTATTAAATGCCATAAGCAATAGCAAGCCAGTCATTCCAGTGATAGGGGAATGTGTAGATATAGGCCAACATGAAATACTCCAGTCAATTCAAGGAGTGGTCTTAGAGAATGATCAAGAGAAAGATTTTGCTAAGATTAAAAAAGCCATATTAGATGTTGTGAAGATTAGAGTTGATAGCACTATTTCTAAATTGATTATTTTCGAAGATGCTAAATTCAAAAATACTATAATCCTGAATGGCAGTAGAGTCTCTATAGGTAGAAACCCCCAATACGCTCCTTGCTCATCTCTGATAAAAGTTGGAAATAAATATACAAGCAAGCATCATTTAGACATAATTAAGATTAGTAATAGGTGGATCCTGGAAAACAAATCATTAAATGGCACATATGTGAATCACAAGCTATGTGAGGCTAAGGTTCTAATAAATAATGATGTAATCCATATAAGCAAAAACATATATCTGAAATACCAGGAGGAAAGTATCTCAGATATATTAATCGATTACGATTCTACAGTTTCTAATCATCCTTCTGATGAATGAGCTAGTCATTATCTCGAATGCGATCGCACTGTGAAATGATATTCCAATCGGTACTTTCAGATCCGCCTTTGCTTCCAAATCTGCTTTATGATGGCCATAGGAGAAGGCTACTCCCAAGAGTAAAGCACACCTGGTTTTTTCTTAACTTTTATATCTCTATCATATATACTAGAGATAGTAGAGTTGGATATAGCCAAAATTATAGTGAGCTCCGCTATCTGATTGCAGTCAATGGCTAGGGTGAAATTTAGTTGGCCTTAAAAGAAAGCCCCACACCTCAATCCGAAGGATGAGTGTGGGGTGAATTTCGCGCAGGATATGCACAGAACAGGGGAATAGGCTATCAGCTCCTGATAAGTTGAACGGCTTGTTAATGATTTTGTGGAAATCTAGCCTCATTAATGCGTCAGCTTGATGATACCATTATCTATACTTCATGGATAAAAATCTAGGTGTTTACTTTTTTCTTAAAGCTTTCCACTAATTCAGGGTGAAGATAAAGATTTTTGCTTACGAAGCGATCCTCACAAAAGAATAATATCGGGTTCCCGCTATAGAACCGCTTTATATGCTTTACCTCACTTTGTGTGTCTTTAGATCCTATCCACTCAAATATCAAAGATTTATTTATACCTAAATTAACATAATCAACTTTTACTAGTTGATTTTTTTTCGCTGTTTTTTTCTGCATCTTGTTCATCCTCGAAAAGACTGCTACATTTGCGACTTCTCTATAGCTAAGGCCAAAACCTGAAAATTTAGCTTTATCTGCTTTACTTTTGACACTATTGTGCGCTATAATCTTTTTGCCTAAAAAAAAGTCCAGATAGAAATTAATAGGGTGCAACCCATCATCCTATCTGGTTATAACACAAAAAATCCTTTAGTTCACAGGTATAATTATAACATATTCTTTAGCCCTATAGTAATGATGGAAAAAATCCTTCTTAATTCACAACCTGTAATCTACAGCACAGAGATAGAAGAATTACTCAACTCACGTGTTGCAGCAGCAATTTTACAAGAAATTCATTTCTGGACATATGGAATACTCATAGACAATCCCCAATCAGAAGTTGGGGTAGAACATGAGTACTGGGATGAGGACAGCGATAAAACCATAAGTAGAAGGTTCTATTATAGGACTTATTCCCAGCTAGCCGCAAAGATTGGAGTTAGCTCACGAACTGTTTGCCGGGCAATTTCTTTATTGAAAGAACAGGGGCTTATTCTGGTCAAAAAACTGAATGCTGATAAGCGAAGAAGAGTAAACTATTATACCGTTCTGTATACGAAACTGAGGGAGCTGCTATCAGCTGATACCGGAACCAGCCCAGATCATCCACTATCCGATGATCTGGATATGCCGAACAGCGCACAAAAACCTGACATGTCAGAAGAATCTAAAGCCTTAGAGAAACTTGGAGTAGATATAAATTCTATTAGTGGCTTGCTGGTTAAGTATAAAAAGAATTGTGGTATATGTATAGATCTCTTAAGACAGGCGGTTCAAGAGCGAGATATTAAAAATATTACCGGCTATTTTGTCTCTCTACTGAAAAATGCTGACCCTAAAAATGAGCATTCGCTTGAAAATGGCAAGAATGAACATATAATTAGCACCCAAAACAATGGAATAGACCATATACCTCAGCCTCCACCTGATTTTGTACGCTACTGCGAACAACATGTTGATATAAAAGCTTATCGATTTATGGTAAATTATGCTGGTCATAGTCCAGAATGGACTGCTATCTTCAAGGTAGGCAGAAGATATGTTCCATTCTCTGAGATCCAGCAGTGCCAAGGATTTCAGGATTTTATCGTCTCTTCCCAGGATCAGGCTCAGAACCAAGATCAGAACCAAGATCAGAGTCAGGAGCAGGGTCTAAATGATGACTTCCGTCAGGATCGGAGCCAACACCAGAGCCAGGATCAGGATAAGGACTTGAACCATAATCTAGATTATGATCAAGGTATAAGGCCAGAAGCAAAATCCCTAGATCTTTTCTCACCCTTCCACCATAGTCCATCCGCAAACAAGGAAATTCTTCTTGAGTTTCAACGCTTATTTGCTCATCGCTCAGAAGTTATGGATCAGTTAGATAAATGGAAATAATTGGACAAATCGTAACAAAAAATAATGTTATTGGTACTGTTGTTCGGGAGGCAGAAAATAATTCAGTTGATGTTAATTGGTGGTGGTCTACTGAGTGGACCGATGCTGATCACCTAGAGAGGGAATATCTTAAAGATATTAAATTTATTGGTTGTTGTGATCAAAAACCTTTTCTATGCTTTCCACCTGCCTATAGTAGACAGGTGGGTACTTTATACAAATTTACTATCTTCAGGGAAGTGCAAAAGGGGACTATCGAGTATCCAAAAGTTGACAGTGATCGTGACATTAATAATATCAATCATTGGTACTGGGGGCTGAATATAAAAATATTTAGGAAAGGTAAATGGGTGAGTCGTAGCTATGGGGTTAAGCGCAACTTAGTCCAAGAGGTTCGCCGTGCTCAGGAATGCAATAAAAATTATTTGTATATAGTTGAGCAGATACTAGGAAAAAAAATTCATATAAATGCATAAAGTCGTATCTTTATTAGTAGAGAATCTACCCACATTCTACCCTTGTGATTTTAGCAGGCTGGAAGAATGGCGGGTGGTTTTTGTGTACGATGGGGATACCTTCCTCGTATCTAGGAAAGGTATTTCGAAAACTATACGCTTGGCATACATTGATACTGCCGAGACCCGTAGAGACTCAGATCAGAGGATTGAAAGTATAAATTCGGTAAACGATATTTATGCACATCAATTTAGATACGGCGATTTAGCAAAAGACTTTGCATTCCGAACTTTGCTAAATAAAAAAGTTAGGATAAAGACTATAGATATAGATCGGTATGATCGATCAATAGCGGAAGTATATTTATTAGATCAGACTTTATTCCAGATTGAGCTTGTAAGGCATGGTCTGGCTTCAGTGTATTATCGTTATCTAGCAATAAGCTATGATCCACTAAGGGTATTGCTTGTTGTCAATGAGTATCTGGCAAAAACTAATCTTGAGGGTTTCTGGAGTAGTCCGCAGAGCGTCGTCCTGCCAGACATGTTCAGAAGATTAAAAAGGGTTCATCAGAAATTGGACGATAACGGGATCCTAGCATTCAATATTTTGTCTGACCGCATACTCCTAGACTTATCCAATCAAGACATCAGTCATGTTGAGGCACAAAGGCGGATGAATAGCCTAATATCGGATACATAGATTAATACCGTTGGATGCCGAACGAACGAACTAAACATCGATCGCAATGGACGCGATCGATGTTTTTATGCTTGGCATTGCGCCATATTGTCGTGATGCATTGCGCCATATTGTCGTGATGCATTGCGCCATATTGTCGTGATGCATTGCGCCATATTGTCGTGATGCATTGCGCCATATTGTCGTGATGATCTATATACAAAGATTACTGCTAGATCACTAAAAGATCACACTGCTTGTGTGAAAATGTATAAACATATAGACAAGCATATAGATAAACATATGGATTAAGGTTTAAATGCTTAAGCTTTTCGATAATTTAAAAATTAGATTGGGAAGTATGTTCCGCCGCTTGACATTCCTATCTCTACAATATATAATAGAGATATAGAGCTTAAGGAGGTACACAAGTTGTTTATTAGCTACAATGACAAAAGAGTTTATCCCCATGGGACTAATGGGTATGACACGGGTGTCCGGATCAAAGTTCGCGGAGAAAAATATATTAGCTTTAAATTCCCACGTCTGTGGGAGCATCTGTTTTTCTCCCACATGTCACTTCTTGGCATAGGCAAGCAGCAATTATGCGATCGCATGGCCAAGCTATATGTCTCCCTGATTCTCAATAATGGCTCTTTGACACCACAGCAGATTCAGGAGATCATAGATCAGGTGAAAGATTATGAGTTTGATCTTGCCGAAGAGAAGCGAATCATCAGCGATCAAGAGTAAAGCTGCCTTTGAATAAAAAGCAGTAGCTAACCCTAGCCACTCAGCTACTGCTGCTCAGCGAGTTGAACTGAATACCTTATTATATATGAAAATCTCAGATACAGATTATATCATTACGACATTGCTGTGGTCTATCTCTATCTATATCCTGTATTATCTAAGCTTTCGAATGATAATACTATGTATATAAGAGGATATGACCCGCCCCCCAATAATCCAGTTGGCCAATAATGATGAAAGAGCATGGCGTTATTGTCTAGAGCGATATTATGAATCATAATTCTAAGAGATATGTCCAGAAGGCTAAAAATTGGCCACTGATTTCATTGAATAACCGCAAATTGCTTGGGATTTGTACTTTATGTTTTTTCCGGAAAGCCGAAGTTTCCCATCACTTGCATTATCGTAAGTCATGTATACGGAGAATGATAGGCTTATTACTTTTTCAGAAACCGACTGCAACTGTTATTGGCCATGAGTTACCTTTCTTTGATATAGTGCCACTCTGTAAGCGGTGTCATGGGGTTAAAACCTATCACAAAGGCAGTGCCCATAATTTTGGCAATTGGGTAAAGCATGAGAACAATCACTTTAACCATAATACTTATGTGTTTAAACTCAGAGTAAGATTGGCTTGGCTGATACTATTTCCAGTTTATAGGCTATTTTCTCTATTTTTGTAAAAAAAATCCATCTTGTCTTGTGCAAGATGGGTTCCTTAGGTTTACTGGGTACTACTATGAATGTTAGCATTAGAAAACTCCTAGACGCAATAGAAATGTTAAGGGATATTCCCGGTTGTGAACTAGAAGTTTCTTCATTGAGCCACAAGGCTAAGGCAATGTATTCTCAAGACAAGGAGGGGAAAGAGGGGATACCTTTTATAGATTGCTGCACAGACGAAGAACTCATTGCTGCTGTGCAGCTAAGGGATGAAAGGTCAGGTCTATATCCTTTTATTGATCCTACAATTTTCGTGTATATCAAAAAGAATAGACCAAAAGTTTTCAGATATTTATAGATCTTGTCACACTTCTTTATTCTTTGGTGAAACCCATGATTCCATTAGACATTCGATTATATACGTGGCTCGACATAGAAGATGTCTTGTTGCGATCGCGAAAGCAAGAAAAATGGCCAGAAGGATTAGTCTGGGCTAGAAGCTATTGGAATGGATTAACTCTTGGTGTTCGTCCTGGTACTCACAGCTCAGTCAAAACATGGCTCCAGGGAGCCTATGAGCCTCGGCTCCAAGTTGACAGCCAATACGGCGATATTTATATTATTCTTGAAAGTATTCAGGACAATCAGCGAGCCTTACCGGTTTTTTTCCAAGAAACAGAGGAAGAGCCGCCAATCCCTAGGCTTATCCGAAGCCTGGATAGATCCACCATTATTTGGCGACAGGGCGAAAATCTGCAATTGCCAAACGCTCTTCAAAGCGACTTGCCTTGTGTTGCAGCCCTCTATCCGACTGAAAGCAATGTAGGCCAGACGACTCATGCCTTAGCATTAGCAAAAGAATTGACTGTCGCCAATAAGAGGGTTCTTCTGATCGATGGCAACCTAGATCCTAGCATTAACCAGTTACGACAATCTAGGCTATCTTTCCCCTCAATTTGCCTCGCTGATTTTATTGCCTTAATCCATGAAGACTTTTCTTCGGGTTCAAAAGAAGTCATAGATCTAGTGGCTGAAAGGCTGAAGGACTCTCTAGTAAATGGAATATATTTCTTACCTTCTTTTCGTGGTAACAATAAACTAATTGACGTCAAGCTAAAGCGTTTGACAAGGAAAAATTATGCAAATCCCTTTTTCTTGACAGACGCTTTAGCCCTTCTTGGTAAGTCACTAGGGGTAGATGTTGTCTTAGTAGATCTGAAACCAGGTTTCTCAGACCTAGCTTTATTGTTGATCTCCGATCCACGGGTTCATCGAGCTGTTCTTTCAATAGCAAGCAGAAAAGCTATTTCTAAAATCAGGCATCTTTTTAGCTTCATCAGTCCAAGTATATTTAGATCAGAAGCACTCCCACCCCCAGCTCTTGTATTAACTAAGTCAATATATGCTGATCATGATCAGCATATATTGAATGATGCTGCCTCGGTATTTTTCCAGAAACGTAAAGACACCTTGGCGATAATGACTCCTTCCATAGGAAAATTAGAAAACTTACCAGATGATCAGTGGAAAAGTCTTTACCGCATATCAAACTCTGAGCTACCTGCCCTAATGCACCCGTTTTTAAGCTGGTTATATAGTTATGAATAAAGTACAGTCATTCATCTCAGCCTTCTGCCATAAACGCTGGAATAATAGCAAAGGTTCTATGCTTATGAAGAAAGGTCTAATTATTTCAGATATTCAACAGATGAACAGTGTAGTCCTCTCCCATTGGTCGATAGATTCTTTAAACGATGATAGATTATCTCAAAGTATCATAGATGCTTTTTGCTTAGTTTATTCCCGTAGCGGTCTAGAAGCTCCTGTGTATTCTATGCAGCAATTAATTTATCTGGATAAAACATTGATGTCTATCGGCTTAACGCTTTCGGATATTGCCTATGACAGTGATTTGCAAAAAAAATATCTAGGAGATACTTGATTTTTGCAAATATCTAGTATATAATCTAGTTATTGCTAAGATAGGAGGGTAAAAAGAAGTGATCGCTGCCGTCTACCAATATGGAGGAGGTATTTAACAGGAATTATTGAACATTAAGGTAATTATATTGGTCGGCCAGCCGACCAATATAAAGACATGCTCTTATTAGCTTCATTATAGCTTTGGATCTAATCTAAAGTTTATCGTACAAAAAATAGACGATCGGACGTACTTAATCCTAAAATCATGAAGAAAGTGGAACAAATAAATCTAGACGATGTAAATTCTGATGAGACCCCGATAGTCTTATCAGCCCCTCCCATCTATTTACCTGATGTTGAGCCATCGGATAATACTGTCGCACCTCTATTGTCAGATTTTACAGATGATCATATTGCTAGCATTTTTGCAAATGAGTTCTATGAGCAAGAGAATGGGTATGGTAGCACCTACATAGCCAATACCCTTGGCAAAAATGAGGGCACTGTTCGGAAGAAATATCTTGAATATTGCTCCGAGATATATCGCGAACGCTCTAATCTTCTTTACGTCAATAAAGAGAAATCTAAATACTCGAAATTATTTGTTTTACACTGCATAAGGATATCTTTGCAGTGCGATCGCAAGACTCAGCTGGTTACAAGCGAATGTTTCTTTTTGCGGGACGAGACTAGTAATCCTGTACTCGTCATAAATGACAACAAAATTGGCAAGAAGCAGTACATTAAAAATTATCTTGCTAGTAATCCAGAGTTGGAGTTGAAGATCGAGAATAACTCTATACAGTTATATGAAGGATACAGCCAAATTGATACGGTAAAAGTTGACTCAGAGCTGGACTCCCGTCACGAACTAAGTGTTCATCGAATTGAAAACTTGGCTACAAACATAGCTAATCTTAAGAGAATTGTTGCAAAAGCGGGAGCTCTAAATGGAAGAACAATAGGGTTAATGTATAATGAATCGCTGAACCAAGGCTTTGCAAGCGAAGTTGAGCGTGGCAATAAAGAGCTGGGGGAGATGATGGGGGGCACATGAAGCTTCCCCCGAAACTTCTTAAGCTTGCTTCTTCGCATGAGGTTGCTACCAAAATTATAGTTGGGGTAATCTCTATAGGGCTATCATTAACATATTTTGTTATGCAAGCTAGCGTCGCAAGGATCTTTAACGACTACATCGACAGCAAAGTAGAACAAAGGAGATAGATCAATGGATTATGATGCGCCGGGCAATATTGTTGAGTTAAAAAAACAATCCGCCAGGCTAGATGTGATGATCGCAAGCGAGGAGGTAAAGTACAAAACTACCGTCTTAGCTGGCAAAGTAGTCGATACTAAAACAGCAGAAGTTAGACTTGAAGGCAAAAAAATTAAGCATAACACTGCTCTTGTCAAGAATAGCAAGAGTCAGGTACTGCTTAACTATCATGAAAAATCATTACGCCTGAGTGAAGTCTACTATGACTTGAAGATTGAAAGCCATACTTTAGATGTGGCATCCCTAAGTGGTGAGGTGCAGGTAAAAGAGGCTAATCTTTTGGGTCTTGGTCTTTCGCTAGAAATCCCAGCACTTCAAGGCGTTGATACTCCCTCGTTGACGCCTGGTTAACCTATTTTAATGGCCTAGTACTAAGCTAGGCCATTTTTATTATGTCTCTAATATTACTTTTTATCATCAATATAGCAGTAAGGCTCTTGAAGTATTTACCACCAGGGGTAAGTTACATTGTTACTTGGGCTGCAATCACTATAACTTTATTTAGCCTAGTTTCATGGAAAATCCGTTCTTTAGTAAGAGATCTAAAAGATTAAAATTGTTGTTTTTAACAATGAATATATCTGCATGCATATCATTAATTGCTAGCTCAGATATAGAATCTTTATTATCTTCATTCGTAGGTCTTTCCTCTGGACTTATATGGCTTTGGATGTATGGTCGTAGCCACGCAATCCTAAACTTAGATATTTCTGAGATGGAGGCTAAATCTGAACTCCTGAACTCCGAGATGCTAAATGCCCTCAGTGTCAAGAAAAAGCAGTTAGAGGATCAGATGTTAGATGAGCTGGAGGAATTTAAGCAGGCTCAGTTATCAGAAATTACCAGGGAAACAAAGCAGATTCAACGTAGTAGGCTAGACTCTTTGAATACAGAGGTAGAAAATGTAAGGGATGAACTGAGGAAAGAGTGCGATCGCAAAAGGGCTCTTCTAGAGAACAGAGAAGTCGAGTTGGAGAATGAGCTCCTTGCGATGGATGCTAATAAAAAAGCTGAGAAGCATAGGCTTACTGTTATTGCCAACAAACAAGAGGCTATCTTTAATCAGAAGCTAGCAGAGCTAGATGAAAGCTGGAAAGAGCTAGAGCTGGAGAAGGCTAAAGTAATTAAAACTAAAGAATCTAACCTAGCTCAATTAATGGCGGCAAAGAACCAGGCAGAAATGACATTGGAGGAGAATAAAAAAGAAGCTATAAGAGCTTATAACGAAAAAATCGATCAGATGAGAGTTGAGAACCAGGAGCTGAAGTCTGAAATTAGTGCGCTAACGTGGCAGCTGTCTCAAAAAGAGCCTGACTATCCACGTGGCTTAGAGCCAGATGTTGTAGCGGCTCGTGAGATTATGAAAATATTATTTTGTGAATATGATATTTTCTCCCATTTCTTGGGAAGCCTTTTATCTATGGACGAGATTCAGATAAAACTATCCATGGTTGGGACGACTAAATCTAAGCTGAATAGAATGAAAGATGACCTGAGGAATACTTTGAACCTTATCAAGAGTCCGGAGATAGAGAGTGACGTTGGCGGCTATCGTTTTATCATTACGCCAAAATATTTAAATCCCGGGACTTACTCTACCCCTGACAATGATGCTCCTGAGTTGTATATTCCTACCCGAGAGTCGTTAGCTGATTTTAAATTGCCAACAACTCCATTTAGGATGTCTACTTTGATAAACAAACAAATAACTCAAAAAGAAGTTAATTGGATTTGGTACTTAAGAAATAGGCTCAACCCACCATTGACACAAGTAAACCCAACTTTGAAAATAGTGTGGGGCGCTAGTCCTGGGGACAACAAGACCTACATTATGGCCAAATATAGATACTCAGCAATCATGGATTTTCTATCTTGTTAATTAAATTTACGATACGATGTCTTCCTTTTCTTGGCTATAAATCATTTTCAATGGTTGCCAACGACGCAATACATAGAACTCTGGCCGATCAGGGAAGGCTCCTAAAGATCCCAAGCACTAAGCTGTCTATTTTCCGAACTGCCTTGATTACGGGCGATCAGCTTCTTGTAAAAGAAGTACCTAATAGCGTAAAATCAGCATGCTCTGAAGTCTTATGCCCAGAGAGCTCAGGCATTAAAAATGGTGCTTTTAAATTCATGTTTTCCGCAGATGGAATCAGATACTTGTACTATTTCCACAAAGAAAGAAATGTAGTTCTTCACGAGAAATTGGTTAGTTGGCCAGGCAAATATCCGCGAGTGATATTTGAAAAATTGTGTATTAACAATAATATCAAGTGGCACTTCAATTCTAGCTTTAGGCCGTCTAACAAGAAGTATGGCAAGCAGCTTGGCTTCACTAGACTCTCTGTGCCAAGATTCCAATCTGATATATCTCTTGTCGTTGCTGAATTCTTCAAAAATATACAGTTTTGCGATCAGTCAGTAGAGATTGCCAAAAACAAGATTATTGATATTGCTTCAACGCCAAGTAGAATATTGTTTATCGATGGCATTGACTATTATGAATTATGGTCAATACTGAAAGCTATCAATCAACACGAGGACAAGACGCCTGGCCAGCATCCTCCTCAGCTGATCTTTGCTGGCTATAATGGGTTTGAGAATATCCTTTATAAAGATCAGATCTGGCAAGTATCACCTCTTAATATATGACAGGTAAGAATATAACCGTATGTGGGCTTTTCGAGGGGATTGGAGGATTCCCTTTTGCCGCCAGTCAAATAAATCAGCAAGCATTGAGACAGACAAATGAGCTGCCATTATTTGACTGGCTCATATCTACAGACAATGATCCTGACTCGATTGAAGTTCTCAGGAGAAATTTTAATCATAAAATTATAGATTCATGTATAAGAGACTTCCATGTCTCCCCTGGCATCAATCTAATCTTAGGTGGATTCCCTTGTAAGGGCACCACTGATGGTGGTACCAAAACTGGTCTGAACCATCCAGAAAGTTCATTATATAAGGAGTTTATAAGATGTGTGAAAGAGGCTCAGCCAGATATAGTGCTACTTGAACAGCCATCTGGTTTTATCTATCGGGGGTATGATACTTGGACATATGAAATATCAGAACTTGGATACAATAATCTGGATCCGATCATCATTGCGTGCTGCCAAATTGGCAGCGAAGCGAATAGAAACCGAGGAATTTACAGGCGAGTTAGACTTTTCTCTCTGTCCTACTATGCTGACAGGTTCTGCAGCATTCGGGCGTCCGAGTGGTACGACTGTATTCGAGACGTGGTGGAAGAAACTGCCAATTATCCAAACTGGCTCACAGTTGAGTATACAGGGGATGCTGTTATTGCATGGGTTCCCTCCGGATTGGCTGCCACCTCGTTGGATGAGTTCTCTCTCGACATGCGACGACAAAAAGGAAGGATTAGATCAAGGAAGCTTATCGGTAGAACTGTCACAGTCCCACAAGCTAGGATCGCTTTACTATCAGCTCGATGGCTATGGCAAAGGAAAAATTGTTAAGTACAAAGATTTGACAGGAATTTTGTTGCGTGTTATTGATACACATGGTGCTCAATATGCTGACGTCAAATGGTTCTATGGTATGGAGTGGAGTAGGATCCCACTCCATTACTTACAACCGGTGGCTGATGGACTTAGTAGTTTGTGTTGCACTATCCCTCGCAAAGCTTACCTATACTGCTATACACAGACAAAACAGAGTATTGATTACCCATTGATTCATGATCAACGTGATCGCGTCGAAGATTCCCATTTCTATTGGGCCATCAATGTCAAGATAAAAATCTATGGGAGATGGGTTAGCAAAAACTTCAGTGTTCCGCTATCAAAGCTGAATGAAGTCAGAGTTGCAGTTGCGAATCAAATTCCTGCAACTCAGATTATCCAAACTATTTTGCAAAAAAAAATTACACTGTAATGGCTTAATTTTAGCTTTTCTGCTAAAATAGTAGTGGAAACTAGAGTAGATTTATAATGAATAGATTTTTAGCCAAAGTCTTAGCTTATTTTGACAATACCGAATATGATTATGATGTAAATACAGAAGAGACTGAATTTATTGATCTAAATGGAGAGATAGATAGTTATGACGAAGTGACAAAATTTACAATATTTCCATGCGATGATCCGAAGGACTGTAAGAATTTTACAGGATCTGATGCTGAATATATAGATGAACAATTTAATACGAGGCTAACGCCTAATTACGAAGATAAAGAAGGTGATAAAATTATTCAACAATGTCTTAAGGAAACATGGTATAAGCTTTGATCTATAATTTTAGCGATCGCTTTAGCAACTACAAGAGTCTGATCGATATTTTACTTGGGTCATGAGATCCAGGTATTTTTTTTTGAGTCAAATTCTCTAAACTAGTGAGAATAGGTGTAAGAAGGTGGTATGTCAGACCGACCAAGGAATATTAGGCAGGCTCATGTCTATGTCTGATATAGACATTTCCCAAGGTCGCCTCAGCGAGTTTAGAGAAACTGGATTTGAAAATTAGCGATCGCGCTGAGGCTCGTCTTCGGACATGGACGTTTCCCAAGGTCGCCTCAGCGGGTTTAGAGAAACTGGATTTGAAAATTAGCGATCGCGCTGAGCCTCATGAGCCAACGTATACAAATCCCTTGCATATCTCGTTGGCTAAGACCCAGCGAGATATGCAATGCCAGATTAGGCAAATGATGTTACCACAAGTTCCCTTATCTTTTTGCGACTTTCTCCCTTAGCTGATATGCGTCTAGGAGCCATCACCCTTTTTATATTAAAATCAGAGTACAAATTATCGAAGAATGGATCTTCAGTCAAAGCTGTGGGATCAGGGGCACTAAGCAGTTGAAAAGCCCCTATTCTGTGCGCTTTTCGGAAGACTTTCGCTAAGCGGTGTTGATCCTCATCTTTAAAGGCTGAAAAATAACTTGTAAAGTTGGAAGTCTTGCTCACTGGACGGTAAGGCGGGTCATAATAAATAAAAGTCTTTGGATTGACATATGGTAATATATGGCTAAAATCTCCACTTGTAATCTTGACGTTAGTGCTTTGAAGGCATTCGGATATGGCAATTAGATTTTTTTCTTCTAAGATACGTGGTTGCTTGTAGTCTCCGATAGGGACATTGAACTGATGATTTTTCTTGTTGAGGCGATATAGTCCGTTAAAGCAAGTTTTATTCAAGAAAATAGTAAGAGCTGCCCTTTTAACCCAGGTGGAATCATACGTACTAGCGGGCTTCGTTTTATCGAAAGTATTATATTCAGAACGTCTGTCGTAATAATATGCCTTCCTCTCGTCTTTATTTAACGAGAGGTAGTAGTCACTCATTACTGACAACTGGCTTATTAGCTTTTCAACCTCTGTCTTGATTACCATGTAGGCGATCGCAATTTCAGGGTTGATATCTGATAAATATATATTTTTTACATGAAACTTCTTGATTATATCAAAAAATACTGCGCCTCCTCCTACGAAGGGTTCTATGTATGTCTCAATCTTATTGTCTGTAAATAGTGGCATATATTCATTCTGCAATATAGGTAATAGTCTTGTTTTGCCGCCCGCCCATTTTAAAAATGGGTATGGAGTAGATCGGTAGATAGGATTTACCATTTTTCTATATGTGCCTTTATTGATAAAGATAATAAAACGCCTAATCGGCGAGCTGTATGTGGGGACACCCCACACCCCTACCGGGGGGTTCTTTGCCCCCCGAACCCCCCTGGGGCGCTGCCCCAAACCCCTTTTCGATGAAGAGTTGGCAAATGGAAGTAGCGATCGTAGGCTTATCCAGTTTAGAGAAAATATGGAGCGCCTGAGAGGTGGAGATGCGCGAACTTCTAAGATAAATTCGCGCAGGCGGAGACAGCACCAGCTCGTAACCTCGCTCGTGCCGGAGACGCCTGAGAGGCGGAGACGCCCTCACGCCGGGCAGGCGGAGAAACACACGAGAAAAGCACGATATGGAAACG
>NZ_JAAHGN010000330.1:0-7104 GCF_010672485.1 Moorena sp. SIO2C4
TGTCAACGGTAGAGATACCTCCTTGCTCAATCCAGAGTCTACCTTCCATTCCCAGTCATCCCCAAAGGTTGCCGCTACAGATCCAGATATACCAGTACCAGTTGACCAGTTTCCCGTCACCTCAGTAACTGAAAAATCTAACTGGACAGAAATCGGGATGTTTTCATAGGTCTGTCCATTAATCGATAGTGAATAGTCACCGCTCCAAGTAGATGATACTAAGTGTGGCGGCACTTGAGCATTAATCCTCCCCTGGCTACCAACTATGAAAGCTGCTAAGCTGCCAATCCCAACCAATCCTAAGAAAGATTTTCCTTGCATGCTCCGCCATGATCCATTTAAGTAGGTTATCCAAATTATACTTCAGATACCGAAGCTCACTAAAGAAAGTAAAGTGATTATGGAATTGTTTCGAGTTTAACTTTTTTGGTGTATTTTATAAGAATTGCTACATTGAAATTCAGAAAGTAGATATTTTTGATATAATTTTCAAGAAATTGTCAATTAGTAGCTCCTATTGAAAATAAATTAACTATATTTTTATACCACAATTCCCGCTCTTTTAAGAGATATCAAGGGTTACAGTTATTTCACATTTAATCCTTTCAGCATGAAATGTGAAAGCCCTGCTTAACTCAACATTAATAAAACTTGAGTGATACTTCATCAAAGCTTCGCCTACATTGACCGTATGTCTAGTTAATATAGTCGAGGTAGAAAATATTATATTAACTATCTGATTGGTAATTTGATTTGAGATTGTAATCAATTCAAGCCTTATTATCGAATGTTTGATGATGTTGGAAAAATATCATAATCAATTAAGTTATTTGATCTGGATTAAACATTAAGTTTTATTCATAAAACTGTGGATAAAAACTTTTAAATATGAAGCAATACTTGTCACAAATTGTATTGTAATTATTCTGGTGGTTTTATTTTAAAGTTAAAGAAATATTTATCATAAACCACCTATAAAAAAGTACTTTACAGGTTAGACTGATGACCCAGAAAACGTTAACGCTCCAGGATGTTCAGCGTATTCTTGAGATTAGTAATCTAGACGATCTCACAGACAAAGACATCACCCAGTTACGCCGGAAAGCCAAAAAACGCTGGCATCCTGATACAATCGCCCACACCAAGCCATCTAAAGAGCAGGAAGCTCTGTATGCTGAAAACTTTAACCTGATCAACGATGTCGTTGATCTACTGCGTGCCTATATCAGTGGAGACTTTCAGGCAGGCCAGCAATATTCCGAAGATTATCACGCCTCCACACCTGAATCCCCTGTAGACGTCATCCGACGTAATGCACCAACTATGCAGGACATGCTAACCCGTGTCCAACACGAAGTTAAAGAAACACAATATAAAGTAGAAGAATCATCCGTTACCGTCAGCGATGGCTTCCTGGTCAAAGACATGCTCAAGTCTGACCTAGACGACAATATTTTAGTCGTTTGCGTTATGTCAATGTATGGATTTGTCTGGATTTCACTATTGCCTTTCATGGCCATTAGCATAGTTTTATCGGTTAATGAAGTTTTAGGCGTATTACTATTTATCCCTTTGATGTGCGTCTCCATAATCCATCCGATTTGTTGCATCCTTGGGATTATTCCACTATCGAGATACTGGCTTCCAGTTAAGGTTGTCAATTTTATAATTCCCTGGATAAACTTTGGCAATATCTTCTATATTTTTATTGCCGTATTCTCTAACTTTGGTTGTATCGCCTTTTTCATTGGTTTACCATTTCTAATCATTCGCATGATTGTAACACTTGTCAAATGGCTAATTTTTGCCCCCTTGTATGCGATCGCAATCATGATCTGGGGTGAAAAGCGATTTGGCATCATCAAGCAAAATGTTAGGTACATGGCCGGTGTAGCTGATTGGTATGTTACAAAACTCATCACCACAGATCCATCTCAGCTAGAAACTGAAGATTTGTTTGCCCTGTCCTATCTTTACGATGAATACAGAGATGTTTGGAAAAAATGGGCAAGGGATATTTACTAAACGTCCTTTGTCTTCTCCACACCTTTCCTTTTAACTAATCTCACTGAATAGGTCTTGGTATAGTACATTAGGCTCTATCTCGTACCTTGTTACAATCCAACCAAATTATTGAACAGCCAGATAACGCTTCCAGTGATTTACAGATTCAGGTGCTAGGTGCTCTATATCTAGAAGATTCGGCATAACGCTCAACCTCTCGATCAGATATAGCACTAGGTATTAAGGTGTTTGACATTGATAAAAGCAGCAAAAGCTAATGCAAGTCAACTTTTGCCTCTTGCCTCTTGCCTCTTGCCTTGCCCATAACGCTATATCTCTTCAGATAATTGTTCCATTCCTACACACTGATCATGGCACAAGTATCCCGAACCAAGTTCTCAATCCGAAAGCTAATCTTTCGGTCATCCTTAGTCACATTATCCATAGTGTTTTCAGCAAGTTACACCTGGGCTTTTGGTTTAGACGATATTATTCCAAAAGTTAAGGTTCCCAAACTTCCTGGGGGAATTAATGAAGAAATCGAAGACGTGATAGATGACGCCATTGATGGCGCAGTAGATGAAATTATTCCCTATGGCATTCCCCGTTCAATTGAAGAGTTGGTGGATCTACTGTTTGGAGCCCTAGCTAAAGATTATGGTGTTATTCAACAGACACCCTATTCTGCCGGATATAACGAAGTGCTGATTGTTTCGCCATCCACAGGGGCAGAACAACGCATGCAGGTAAATTTACCAGAGGAAGAATTTCGGATCTATGAGATTGCCTTTAAAGGTGTTTCAGTTCCCAAACCCAAAGCTGTTGTAGGTGGACAAAGCCCACTACAGGAATCAGAAATTAAAGACCGGTTATCTGAATTCAAAATTGAATACGATGACCAAAATAAAGTGCAGGCGATTATTCTAGCTGATGGCACTAAAGCTAAATTTAGCAATAGTCAGGCTATTATTTATGGTGCATCAGGGCAAACCATAGAAACCATAACCTTGTCTCAAGCAAATGCTAACCCCTCAGAAAATTATATAGCATTAAAGAACACAGGAAAACAAAAATGTAAATCCAATGTCAAGCAGCGCTTACAAGCAACACTGGATAATGCTAATTTAAAGAACTTGAAGCTGGCACAATTAGGTACTTCTGATGAAGCCAGACTGCTGGCCTGGGCTGGAACCTTCGGTAGAGAAGGATTAGCAGACTCTCTACTACCCGATAGCAGAAATCAAACCATACAATCAATTAGTTGTCAAGCTCCAGTTCAGTGTAATGTTAAGCATACTTACAAGGGAGCCAGCGAAGTTCGGACTGACCTATTTAAGATCCCACCAGGCACAAACCCAAAAGTTGCTTTAGAGTATGAGTTTTATACTATTCCGGATAGACTGGAAATTTTCTACGAGGGGTCTCGTATTTTCGGAGTAGGACCAAAGTCAGGGCGTGATACTAAACGTATTGGTAACCTTCCTGATAATGCGAAGTATGTGGGAGTTAAAGTTATTGGTAATCGTGATGAGGGCACTCGATGGTGGTATACTATCCACTGTTCTAATACAGGTGTTGAAGCTATTCCGGAGCCCAAAAAACCGGAAAGCCAAAACTTACCTGTTGTGCTCGGTATCGATCGATGGTGGGCTACAGCTACCAGCAATAAAGACCAAAAATTGATTGAAGTAACCTGGACAGTTGAAGTTACCGAAGATGGTGACTATGAGCTTGAAATAGATGACGGAACATGGGATGCCACTCAATTAAAGGCAGTTATTCCCATAGATACTGCTTATCAGTGGAGCGGAGAAGATCCAGAAATTGATTTTTACAATACCCCTGACCTGGATGATCTGAAAAAAGGAACCTATAAATTTATTATTGAATTTGAGGTGCCCAAAGCACCTGTTGTTGATGAAATCGAATTTACCTTAGCAGGGTCAGGAAATACTTCACCTTCAATTAAGTCTCTATTTGTAGCTGATCATCCTGAAGTAGCCATTGCAAACTTAAAAATATCAATTGATGGGAAAGAAAATGTAATTCGAGACCATCAAGAATTAGTCAATCTATTTTCACCAATTCTAAAGTTTGATAGCGGTCGTGGTGTAGAAGGAGGACCAGAGAAACATATTGGATCTATCGATGTAGAAAACTATCTGCTACCCAATACATCTTCACCAATATCCTGGGAAAATCTCCTAGATAAGACGTCATACCTATCGGGTAGCTCTGAGTCTATAATTAATTTATCAGGTTTTGAAAAAGGAACCCCGGAAAAGTCCCCCACTAAAACCTATGCTGCAGTTGTTAAGCCTAGCAATAACGCAATAGCCATTAATTACTACTTTCACTACACCCGTAGTAACTGGTCTGATCATGACGGTAAGCCAGCAGGGAAAGATTATCCTGGTAATACCCATGAAGGTGACTGGGAAGGCATTACAGTTTTTCTAGAAAGACATAGCAATGGAATATGGCATCCAAAAACAGTAGCATATGCACAACATACCCAGCTATTTGGCTACATTGGCGCTAATTTTGATAAAACACTAGACGGAGGACAGGAGGTTCCTTGGGAGCATGTCCTTCGTAACGGTAGTCAACCTCATGTCTATGTAGGCTTAGGTGGACATGCGAGCTATCCATTTCCAGGACAAACTCGCTGGCCAGATGTTTATGGTTATATAAATAAAAATATGGAGTACCATCGAGGAGATGGCATAGAAAGTAGCCCAACAGTGGAATATCTCCCTCGTGTTGGTCAAGGATATGTTGGTAGCGCTGATAATTTAACATCTGCTAAGGATTTAGCACCATCATGGTTGTTATTCCCAGGTCGTTGGGGCCAACAAGATGTTGGAGTAGCTTTTAGAAACAGTGATGGTAATGATGGACCACTGGGTCCTGTCTTTCAATCATTAGGTTTTGACCCTGGTGAAAGATGGCTTGCTCCTTGGAGCTGGGCTGAAGATTTTGAAGAAGTGGAAAGACCAAAGTAAGCATTTAATTGTCTAAATACAGTTACAAGCTTCGAGTTGAATGCGGTTTAGGTCAATTCCCTAAACCATCAACATTCCCAATACTTCTTTGGAATAAAATATTGACTTTTGTTAATGAAATAGATAATTTTGAATAATCCCAAATCTCTTAACCCCCTCAGCTACTAGCCGGAAAACTCCCACCAACAAAGTGAATATCACTAAAGGTTTCAATCCACAAACGAGCGCCACAATCCAGTGGATTATCCGGCTGATACACAATCTTACAAGGACCGAGGATTTCTACCTCATTACCGTAGAGATTGGTGCCCTTTCGTTTAACTGAAATCACTGGCTTCCGGTCTTCCGGGCTTTTTTTCATATTCGAGCCAATGTGATTGCGATTAACATTAATCTTGGCTAAAGCGGTCGTACGACTAGTGCGCCATTTCCCCTTTGGTCCACGATTACCTTTGGTAATTTGTGGCAAATTGTTGAACAGAGGAATAATCCAGAATTTCCCGCTTTTATAGGCACCCCGCACCCGACCCTTCTCTAGGAGTTGGCGTAATCGTCGAGAAGAAATTCCTAATAGAGATGCTGCTTCAGTAGTTCCAACGCACTTGTTCATCAGTTGACTCTGCTTTAACTATTCCGATAATACTAGTATAAGGAAAAAAAGAGAAATTGACAATTTCCGGGAATCGGGAGGAAAGCGTGGTAATAGTGGTAAACATGGTAAGGGTGGCTAGCAAGTCAAGTGCTGTGGTTTCGACTATTAGCGACTGCGTCAATATCGGAATAGTTAGGAAATCGGGAATTGGGAATCGGGAATCGGGAATTGGGAATTGGGAATTGGGAATTGGGAATGCGATCGCGTAGCGTGGCCTGCAGGTCAATCGCTTTTAGCGTGACATACGGCCAATCCCGTAGCGATCGCTATGGGGGAAATAAGTGTGTGGAAGTTTTGACCAATCTACGGACAGGGAAATCTGAAGTTGTAAGGAATGGCCTTTAAGGGATCAGATCCTTCTCAATCACTTGAGGAGTGGTTAGAATCTTGAGGCATATAAATACTAGAGTCATCATATGCAAAATTACAAACAAGATCAGAAGCTAGTAAACCCGGAGAATCCACCTAGATCTTTAGTTAAGAATTTTTTATGGATGGGAATCGGTATTGCAACACTTTTCATTACTGGTAAGGCAGCCATTTTTGGCTATCAGCAATGGCTATCTCATCAAGAGCAACTATTTGTGGAAACGATGGAAGACCTGATCATCAATAAAGAGTTTGTCGAGTGTATGAACAAAGCTCTAGAAATTCCTGAAAGTTCTCACAACTCTTATAATGCAGGAGCTTTTCTAAATCAGTGTGCTCAAGGACAGTTGGAGCAAGCCAAGAAAGTGGTAAAAGCACAGGAGTTGAAACCAGTTGATGAAAATTATAAATTAGCAATTAACTTGGCCAAACAAATTCCTTCATCAACGTCTGTCTATAATCAAGCTCAAGATGCGATCCTTAAGTGGGAAAACAAGTGGAGACAATTAGTGGGAGTAGAAGGCTTTACTGATGGCATCTATTTTTACCAGCAGAACAAAAGATCTAATATATATCTTATTTTCCAGAAGCAAGGAAATAAGATATTAGGTAAAAAATATGGATTTCAAAGTGATTATATAGTTTGTTTGAGAGGAGTTATACGGCGTGATATACTGAAAGAATTAACTGGAATTTCTTATGGCATTGATTTTATCCCACAGGTCGAAAGTGTTGACCCAATAAATTTATCGAAGTGGTATCGAATAAGTTGGGATAAAATCTCTAACTCTAGCAAGTATCCTCTACACTATGCTTATAACAATAAGGATCATCATATAGAATCTTGTCAAAAAGAATTTGATAAAAACCCTTGACCGACTTAGCTAGTAGCCGGAAAACTACCACCCATAAAGTGAATATCACAGAAGGTTTCAATCCACAAACGAGCACCAGAATCTAGTGGATGATCCGGCTGATACACAATCTTACACGGATCATTAATTTTCGGGAATCGGGAATCGGGAATCGGGAATCGGGAATCGGGAATCGGGAATCGGGAGTCGGGAATCGGGG
>NZ_JAAHGN010000331.1:0-2513 GCF_010672485.1 Moorena sp. SIO2C4
TATAACTCTAGTATATAATGTAGACATAGAGTTAAATAGAGTAAATGAATAACTGCATAACTGGAACACGGAGTTTGGAGATACGGGATTTCATAGAAATCCAAAGGATAATAGGGAAGAACCCAGACACCCTACGCACCCTACGCAACTAAGCCCATGCTATGGTTGCCAGCTATCAGCCATTCATGATGCTGGCAACAGAACGAACCGAACAAAAGGGCATCATGGCGACATCACCTACAAAAAAAAGCTTAAGCTGAATGCTGAATGCTTACCAATAAACGGTGACCTAGAAAAACTACTGATTTTAGCCTCTATCTATTTGTTATAACTTTATACTAACTTCACATAACTAGGATTGGAGTTCGACGTAAACTGGAAAATTTTGAGAGTTTATCCCTATTCCTAGGCTTTATTTATAGGGTTTATAAATGAGATGTAAACCTAGGAGGTCTTTAGTGGACAATAAAACGCTGGAGCTGTTTCCCCTATTGCGTTTTGCATTTTGTATTTTGTATATTACCTAAGGTAGTATGTTCAAAACTAAAATAAAAACGCTATCTGATGTTAATGTGGCTTAATTGACAATCAAAAACTTCAATAAAAATTCATATTTCATACTTAAAAATGCTAACTTAATTTATTTAAATTTAATTTATTTAATTACTGATTATTGTCCGGATTTACGTTTTGGTTTTTTTTTGGCATATAAGCCGTAAAAAAACCAAAGCCAAACCAAAAGTATACACATATTAAACTTGACTTTAAACATATATAATTCATGATTAATTTAAGTCTAAAAACTATCTAAGATTTATTGTTTTTCACATAAATATCCTAGGAGATTCAGTGGTTTTTAATAGTTATAGAATGGGGTTATAGCTACGATTCATGGCAACTGGCAATAAGCCATTAAACATGAACCATCAACAATCAGGAACTTCCCTGAGCGCCAAATCATTTACCGTAACTAGGCTTTGTCAAGCAGTAAGAGTTAACTAAAAGCAATGTCTAACACATTTTCCTCAGCTGATTCACTTCTGGATCATCACCATTGGGACACTAATACTATCACCTACAGCTTCTATAACAATGCCAATAGTGGTTCTTATTACGGACCTGAAACGGGGGTTTCAGAGATATCAGAAAAAACCAAAGACAATATCAGAAGCATCCTCGAAACTCTGGAAAGATACATTGCTGTTGATTTCCATGAGGTAGCAGATACAGCAACAGACTATGGTCTATTGCGCTACATGGTATCTGATGGTCCGGGCTATGCCTATACCTATTTGCCTGAGGGATTTAATACCAATGTTGGCAATTGGTCGGATGTGGCCGGGGATGTGCATTTGAACCAAGCTTACGACACCACAGGTAATAACGGATTTGCTGACGATCCAGGGAATCATGGCTACATGACCGTGATTCACGAGATAGGACATAGTCTGGGGTTAAAACATCCGAATCCATACGAGGATAATGATCACGGTCCATTTTTGCCCTTTAACGAGGACAATACCACCAACACAGTAATGTCGTATAACTTTGCTGGGAAATCAGCGATTACCCCAATGATTTACGACATTCAAGCATTACAGTCTATCTATGGAGCTAGGGAGTATAACCACGGGGATACTACTTACTCCTTTGACAGCGTTAATTACTACACAGATGGTAGTGAGTATTATGGTAAAACCAAACCGATCGAAGAGATTAAGCAAACCCTCTGGGATAGTGGTGGTGTAAATACCTTAGACTTTTCAAACCTGACTTTTGTGGAGAAAGGTTACCACTTTGATATGAATGAGGGGGGTATTCTGACCACCCAAGAAGCTTACAATGATAGCTCTTATAAAGCTAGGAGCGATGACAGCGGAAGAGAATACGTTACGTCTGAATTTGGGACTGCGATCGCATTCGGTACAGTTTTTGAAAATCTGATCAACTCCAACAGTAACGATTACATCATTGCCAATAGTGCGGCCAATATCTTTAGCGGTTATGAACTTGAAATTTCCACGGGTGATGATCTTATTAAAGGTTGGAACTATCTAGATACTTTAGATCTTTCCAATTATGCTTTCTCTAGTGTGACCCAAACCCAAAGCGGTGATGACCTGATTCTTGGTCTAGGCTCGGATAGTTCGATTACCCTCAAAGACTACCATACAGTCTCTGAAAGCGATCTCCTTAAGATTATCTTCGAGGAGGAGAGTCAAGCACCTGTATGGGAAGAGATTATTATTCCGGACACAATAACAAATATTAGCGACGTTCAGTATGTTCAAGAGGAGCCTCAAACTACCAACACTGCTCCGACGAATATCAGCCTTGATGGCAACAGTGTCAAAGAATTCAGTAAAAATGGGACTACCATTGCTAAGCTGACTACTAAGGATGTTGATTGGGGAGATAGCCATACTTATAAATTATTAGATGATGCTCAAGGTCGCTTTAAAATTGATGGCAATCGACTAAAAGTCAAAAATGGCCACCTCATAGACTTTGAT
>NZ_JAAHGN010000331.1:2613-3323 GCF_010672485.1 Moorena sp. SIO2C4
GCTGACTACTAAGGATGTTGATTGGGGAGATAGCCATACTTATAAATTATTAGATGATGCTCAAGGTCGCTTTAAAATTGATGGCAATCGACTAAAAGTCAAAAATGGCCACCTCATAGACTTTGATGACAACTCTAGTCACTCGATCAAAATCCGCACCACCGACTCCGGAGGTAAAAGCTACGAGGAAATTTTCACCATTGAGGTCCTTAACCAGAATTTTGCTCCGACAGATATCAGCCTTGATGGCAGGAGTGTCAAAGAATTCAGTAAAAATGGCACTACTATTGCTAGGCTGACTACTAAGGATGTTGATTGGGGAGATAGCCATACTTATAAATTATTAGATGATGCTCAAGGTCGCTTTAAAATTGATGGCAATCGACTAAAAGTCAAAAATGGCCACCTCATAGACTTTGATGACAACTCTAGTCACTCGATCAAAATCCGCACCACGGATTCCGGGGGTAAAAGCTACGAGGAAACTTTCAGTATCGAAGTCCTCGAAAACCAGAATAGTGCTCCAACGGATATCACCCTTTCTGGGAACAGTGTCAAGGAATTGAGTGAAAATGGCACGACCATTGCTAGGCTGACTACTAAGGATGTTGATTGGGGAGATAGCCATACTTATAAATTATTAGATGATGCTCAGGGTCGCTTTAAAATTGTTGACGATCAACTAAAAGTCAAAGATGGCACTCTCTTAG
>NZ_JAAHGN010000331.1:3423-7097 GCF_010672485.1 Moorena sp. SIO2C4
ATTGCTAGGCTGACTACTAAGGATGTTGATTGGGGAGATAGCCATACTTATAAATTATTAGATGATGCTCAGGGTCGCTTTAAAATTGTTGACGATCAACTAAAAGTCAAAGATGGCACTCTCTTAGACTTTGATGTCAACTCTAGTCACCCGATCAAAATCCGCACCACGGATTCCGGAGGTAAAAGCTACGAGGAAATTTTCACCATTGAGGTCCTTAACCAGAATTTTGCTCCGACAGATATCAGCCTTGATGGCAACAGTGTCAAAGAATTCAGTAAAAATGGCACTACTATTGCTAGGCTGACTACTAAGGATGTTGATTGGGGAGATAGCCATACTTATAAATTATTAGATGATGCTCAGGGTCGCTTTAAAATTGTTGACGATCAACTAAAAGTCAAAGATGGCACTCTCTTAGACTTTGATGTCAACTCTAGTCACCCGATCAAAATCCGCACCACGGATTCCGGAGGTAAAAGCTACGAGGAAATTTTCACGATTGAAGTCCTTAACCAGAATTGGGAAAGCAAATCGATTAGGGGAGACCGTTACGATAACCGCCTTGAAGGCGGTCATGGTGATGATAGGCTTTGGGGTAATCGCAATAATGACACACTAATTGGTGGCTCGGGTCATGACACTCTTTCAGGAGGTTCTGGGGATGACAGTCTTGTGGGAGGTTTCGGTAACGACTTTCTCAGGGGCACTTGGGGCAATGACACTCTCCATGGTGGCTCGGGTCATGACACTCTCGGAGGTGGTCAGGGAGATGACTCCCTTTCTGGGGGTGTTGGCAATGATAGGATCATGGGAGATGTAGGCAACGATACCCTAGAAGGTAGTTCAGGTGAGGACAATCTAAGCGGAGGTTCGGGTGATGACCTGATCGAGGCTGGGACAGAAGATGATAGTCTCAGAGGAGGTAAGGGAGGTGACACCCTCAAAGGTGGCTCTGGCAATGACTACCTTAGAGGAGACGATGGAAATGACAGCCTTGAGGGTGGCTCTGGTAACGACTCTTTGATCGGGGCTTCGGGTGATGACACCCTTGATGGCGGGAGTGACCATGATACCTTAAAAGGTAGCTCTGGGAATAACTATTTGATCGGAGGTTCGGGTGATGACCTCCTCGACGGTGGCCGGGACCATGATAGTCTTGAGGGTGGCTCTGGCAACGACTATTTGATCGGAGGTTCGGGTGATGACCTCCTCGACGGTGGGCAGCACCATGACTTCCTTAAGGGTGGCTCTGGTAACGACTATTTGATTGGAGGTTCCGGTAATGACACTCTCAATGGAGTTGGAAATGGTTCCCGAGGTAATGGTGAAATTGATGTTCTTGTTGGTGGAGCTTGGTCAGATACTTTTATCCTAGGAGATGATCATCGCGCTTTCTACCAGGGTAAGGGCGACAATGATTATGCAGAGATTTATGACTTAGAATCTAAAGACATCATTCAGCTCTATGGTGTAGCGGATCAATATGATTTGGTTGACGCTGATAATGGGTTACCCGGTAGCACAGCTTTATATTTTAAGAATGATTTGATTGCAGTATTACACGATGTATCTGTGAGTGATGTCAGCAGTAGACTTGAATTTCTTTCCTAATCTGACCAGTTGTAAGATTGGCAAGATGACCGAAGTTAGGGAAGATGGGGAAGCATCTACCGAGAGTCGGACTGATTTTTCTGCCTGTTTGAATAGGATTGCTATACTTTTATCTGCTGGTGTTTACCAGTTCTCAATTACTGACTAACTAGATTTCTCATCCATTAACAAAAACGGTATAATGGCACCCTTTAATTTATAAACTAAAGGGTGCCATTACATTTATTCTTTATTTATTCTGTATAGTCTTCAGGTTCGAGTCTTGGTATTGCCTTCGCTAAAAAGAATTATCATCGATAGAATTATCATGGATTTCGTTACCAGAGGTTTCACGAGTCCCGTGATTGACCTCTTTATGGTTATAGTTACTATCTCCGAGCCTTGGCTGATTAACGTCTGATGAGCGTTGATCAGTCTCAGGAATTTCTAGAGCTTTTCTGTGAGATGATGGTAGGGAATCGATTGACCTAGAAGATTTTGGTGAGGTACCCCTCCAAGTTTTCCAGGCAGCTTTGACACCCTTAACCACATTACGAGTATTCTCTTTGACTTTTTGGGCTTGGTTTTTAGCACTGCTAATACTGTGATCAACCTGTTGAACCACGTGACCAGCACTTTGGACTCCTTGATTAAGATCATCCGTCAAGTCGCTGATTTCTAAGCCTGTGAGCCGAATGGCTTCTAGGGTCGGTGGTAATTCCCGATTTAGGGTATCAGCTAATTTTTCCACACTACGAGCTGCCCGCGCTAACTCTTGTACAGCAGGCAATAACGTTACCAAAACAGCGGTTAAACTAACTGCTACGAGCAGAAAGGACAGCCCGAGCCAAAATAGAGGATCAATCACAAAAAATCCTAGGATGTTGGGAAGCCCCGTCTATGGGGGAGAGGGGTGATGACCGTTGATTTATTATACAGGTTAACCTGTGCTATGATTCAGTAACTGGCAATGGAAAATCGGAGTTTACGACTTTTTTGATCAAGCCCTCGCCTGCAGTAATTAAGCTTAAGTCAACTTAATTCAATAGCAAGCTTGGAGTCTTGAAAAAACACCCTTGAGAAAACACCATTAAGCTCGCCCAAACTTTAACCAATTGTATGCTATCAGTTTTCTTGACATTTGACAACGTATTTGACAACGTTTAGTAATATTATTGGCTAATACTTGCACCATAGGATAAATTTTTCCATTTCCGATATTCGTGAGTCGGCTAACCGACACAAAAACAGGACTTTGCACTTGTAGGGGGATAATTTATGGAGAAGGGGAAGAGGGGGAAGAAGCGGAAGAAGGGCACGTAAGAAAAAACCCATGAGATTGGGTCAATCGGTAACACCAAAAAAAAGCACTAAACCTTCTTACCCCCCGTCCGGGATGCCTAAAGCTAATGTTGATTAGCGGACGAGTTGGACTCTGCGGCAACTGCCGACTCGGACTTTTGAGGCTCTACGCTTTCAGGGACAGAACCTTTTTCAGGGACAGAAGCTTCAAGACCTGCTGCGATCGCTACCTTTAGTCGAGCTAGGGTATCATCCCAGTTACGCAGTGTGGAATCGGAAAGGCGATCTGCCTGTAGTTGCACACTGCTAGAAAGATCTTCGGCTAATTCGGGTAAGGCATCTGCTGATTTTTTCAATAGCTTGCGCGTATCGCGACCAGTACGGGGGGCAATTAGTAACCCTACCACTGTTCCTACGGCACTACCCAATAGCATGCCACCGATAAATGTTCCAGCACTTTTTTTTGACATCTTTTGATTTGTGTTCCTCCAACAATTTTAGATAAATGGGATGGATAAAACTTTTATACTAAATGGTTTTGATTAATTATCCTACAAGTAGCTTGATAATTAATCAGTAGTTAGTAGGCGCTTGAGTGTGGGTTGATCACGGGAGCTACGGTGAGGGTGATCTCAGTTGCCGCTTAGGGTTGGTGACGGCTATGCTGGGAATACTACAACCCGATACTAGTCACTACCTGATATAGCGCTACGCTTAGCGTCAGAAGTCAGAAGTCAGAAGTCAGAAGTCAGTGCGGCTTGTTCCTACTAGGAGCCTCA
>NZ_JAAHGN010000332.1:0-7094 GCF_010672485.1 Moorena sp. SIO2C4
TTGTCACCAAAACATCCACGGGGGCAAGTCGAAAGACTAGGATATCCAGGAGCCGGATGAGGGGAAACTTTCACGTCCGGATTTGAAGGAGAGGTGCCCTGGGTAATACCAGGCATCGACTCTAATCAAACCGCTTTTACTAATTTCTTTGCCGGTCGAGCTAAGTATCCTAACTTCAAGAAAAAACGTAATGGTGGTAGTGCAGAATTTACTAAGTCAGCATTCAAATGGGAAGATGGTAAAGTCTATCTTGCCAAATGTAAAGAACCTTTACGGATTCGTTGGAGTCGTCAGTTACCTGCAAACTGCACTCCAAGTATTGTTACAGTTAGCTTAGACCCATCTGAGCGGTGGCAGATCTCAATTAGGTTTGATGACCATAGAGATTTGAGCTTACCGACCACAGATAAACAAGTTGGCTTGGACTTAGGAGTTACTAGCCTGATCACAACAAGCGACGGAGATAAAATTGCCAATCCCAAACATTTGAAAAAGCTCAATAAAAAGCTAGCTAAATACCAAAAAGCTTTGTCACGAAAACAAAAAGGTTCTAATAATCGTTACAAAGCCAGGTTAAAGGTTGCCAGGGTGCAGGCACAAATCAAAGACTCTAGACGAGATTTTACCCACAAGCTAACTACTCAACTGGTCAGAGAAAACCAATTGATTGCGTTTGAAGATTTAGCTGTGAAAAATCTGGTCAAAAATCACAAACTAGCTCAAGTTATCAGTGACGCCAACTGGGCGGAAATAATTCGTCAGATTAAGTACAAGTCTCAATGGTATAATCGAGAAGCCATTTCCATTGATAAGTGGTTTCCTAGTAGCAAACTGTGTTCTGTTTGCCTAAATCGTGTTGAGTCTTTACCTTTGAATATTCGGGAATGGGATTGCCTATCCTGCAATGCTCACCACGATCGTGATATCAATGCATCAATTAACATTTTGGCGGCAGGACTTGCCGTGTCAGTCTGCGGAGCGACCGTAAGACCCGAAGAGAGTAAATCTCGGAAGGCTGGTGCGAAAAACTCCCCCAAGGGGAGAAGGAAACAGAAACCTAAGTCGTGAGTCTTAGGAATCCCTCGTTATAATCTTTGATTTAACCAGGGAGGATGTCAAAAGTATATCTATAGCCCACTGTTGGTGATTTTATCTTTTCTTTGTCATGACCCTAAACCTTTACAATACCTTAACCCGCCGCAAGGAATCCTTTGAGCCATTGGAAACTGGTAAAGTCCGGATGTACTGCTGCGGCATTACGGTGTATGACTTGTGCCACTTGGGTCATGCTAGAACCTGTATTGTCTGGGATACCGCTCGTCACTACTTACAATGGCGGGGCTATGAGGTAAATTATGTCCAAAATTTTACAGATATTGATGATAAAATCCTAAACCGAGCGCGAAGGGAAGGCACCTCTATGGAGGCAGTGTCGGAACGCTTCATTGATGCCTATTTTGAAGATATGGCAAGGCTGAATGTCCAAGAGGCTAATGCTTACCCCCGCGCGACTCATAGCTTAGATGGAATCAAGCGACTGGTGTGTGAGTTGGAACAAAAGGGCTATGCTTACGAAGCAGATGGGGATGTGTACTATTCAGTGCGTCGGTTTGAGGAGTATGGCAAACTCTCTGGGCGCAAGTTAGAGGATTTGCAAGCAGGAGCCAGTGGACGGGTGGATGTAGCCGACTCGGTTGGGCCTAAGAAGAAAGACCCCTTTGATTTTGCGGTTTGGAAAAGCGCTAAGCCAGAGGAACCATCCTGGGAATCCCCTTGGGGACCTGGTCGTCCAGGTTGGCATATTGAATGCTCGGCGATGGTGCGAGAAATGCTGGGGGAAACGATTGATATTCATACTGGTGGCTCTGACTTGGTTTTCCCCCACCACGAAAATGAAATTGCTCAATCGGAAGCAGTAACTGGTAAAAGCCTAGCCCGTTATTGGTTACACAATGGCATGGTCAAGGTGGATGGAGAGAAAATGTCTAAGTCTTTAGGCAACTTTACTACTATCCGAGACTTACTCGACCGTCCCGTTGACCCCATGGCAGTGCGGCTATTTGTGTTAATGGCGCAATACCGTAAACCAATAGATTTTACTGATGATGCGATCGCATCTGCTACCAATGGCTGGCAAACTCTCAAAGAAGGCTTGCTGTTTGGTCATAACTATGGTATACAATTAGGATGGCAAGACCAATCAGCCACACCCAAACCATCACAACCCTTGCAGGATGACTTATCAAATAAAACCATAGCGCAACAGTTCCAAGAAGCCGTAGATGACGACTTAAACTTTGCTGGAGGGTTAGCGGTATTGTTTGAAGTGGCCAAAGGGTTACGCCGGGAAGGCAATATCCTCGTACATCAGGGTAAAACCGAGACTCCTGCTTCAGAATTAGAGCAGCAATGGCGTAGTCTCGTGGAATTAGCCGAGGTATTAGGGTTAGAAGCACAACCGGAAGAAGAAGCTGAAGTTTCTACGGATGGATTGAGTGATGGGGAAATTGAAGCACTGATTCAGCAGCGGGCTGAAGCACGGAAAACCAAGAACTTTGAATTAAGCGATCGCATTCGCGATGACTTGCAAGCTCAAGGGATTACGTTGATTGACCAGGGTGGTGGCGTTACCACATGGCATCGCAATTAAGGCTGAATTGTGAAAACTACAGCTGAATTGTGAAGGTTTCGGCTTAATTGTGAAGACTTGAGGGTGAATTGTGAAGGTTGTCCAGAATGCCGAATGTAGAATGCCGAATGTAGAATTCCAAATGTAGAATATAGGATGCCAAATGTAGAATGAAGAATTCCGAATGTAGAATTACCAATTCTTAATTCTTAGTTCTAAATTCTAAATTCTAAATTCTAAATTCTAAATTCTAAATTCTTAGAGGTTGTCTGAGAAGTCTCATTTGCTACATCCAAGCCCCCTAAATCCCCCAATTTTGGGGGACTTTTACCAGCCAATTGATTCTTGTTCCCCCCAGAATTGGGGGGCTAGGGGGGCAAAATTCAATATCAAAAAACTTTTCAGATATCCTCTAAATTCTAAATTCTAAATTCTAAATTCTACATTCTACATTCTAATAGGTCAATTCAAAGTCAAATTCCAGACCAAATTGTGCCATTCTTGATTGGTATAGAGCATCAAAAATACTAGTCTCTTCTGAAGAAAAGTGGTTTTTCCAATCTCCTACAATTCCTTTGCGCATATGTTTGGGGATACCTTCTCGCTGAGGCACCCAATCCAGATTAGCTTTGGGATTGATTGCCATTGCCGAAAATTCACTACCAGCAACCACAGCATCGAGTAAATCGGAGGTTAAGGGAATATCTATAAAGCTAGCAACATCGGTAACGACTTGAGCTAAATCCTTTTTCATGTCTTCGTACTTGACAAACATGACATTATCTGAATCTTGGCTTGCTTTCCACCATTCCCAAACGTGATCGAATATTGAGCCATAGGCCACCTTGCCTTCACGATATAGCGTAATAAATTCGCTCCAACTCCCCTCGTATCCCATTTTGCTCAATGCATGATAATAATAGGAAACAGCATTATCCTTAGGATTGCGAGCCACATAAATATACTTTGCTTTAGTTTCGCCAAACATTGGCATCAAAGACAACGGTAAATGAGTGTGAAAGTAACGGCGATCGCTAGGAGTTTTAATCAGATTCTCTAAACCTCCATAACGAGTTGCTGCACCTTCTAACCAAGGAACTGCTTCACTCAATACTTTGTCCCCTTGCTCTCCATTGTGAGCAAGCAAGTGAACAATCTGCTCCATCCATGTCGTACCAGATTTAGGATAGGCGACAACAAAGGTATCCCGATCCCCGACTCTAAAGTCCTTAAGGGCATCGATTTCCTTCTGGGTAATGAAAGCTGGAAAGACAATTAGACCTTCTGGATTCTTACCGTCTTTTACCAGTGCTTGCTTATAGTCTGCCATGGATTACAGGCTCTTCCGTACTTGTTATGCTAAATAAACAGTATTTCACAGCGGATCACCGGAACAGCGGATCACCGGAACAGTCGTCAGAGGCCGTATTCAGAAAATTTTGTTAGTTGAATATCCTAATTTTACCTGTAAAGAAAGCTTTCTGAGTTTTTTAACTGGAAATTTAGCATAAAATGTACTGAAGACGCCGCATTTCTCACAAATTTAGCGTTCGCAAACCCTGAAAGCGTTATTAAATCTGGGCTTGACCCTGATCAAAATGAATAGAAAAAACAATACACTGTTTAAACCCTTACCTGTTTAGGTTGGATTTGACTGGATAAGGGCTACAGCTACTAAAACTATCTTTGTGAGAAATCCGGGAGCTACTTTTGCCGTATCTGGTTAGAACCTGCAATATTTATAGTTATCAGGATTAATTTTGACAATTACGGATAAAATCTAATGACCAATTATGTCTATATAGCAACAAGCTTAGATGGATTTATCGCTACAAGTGATGGCGGATTAGATTGGCTAGAAGAAATACCTAACCCCGAACAAAGTGATTATGGATATGCTAAGTTTATGAAAAGCATAGATGCCATAGTGATGGGAAGAAAAACCTTTGATAAAGTTTTAACTTTTGGTCAATGGGTTTATCCAAAACCCGTTTTTGTATTAAGTAATAGCTTAACAAAGCTTCCAGAAAAAGTTTTTGGTAAAGCAGAAATTCTTCGTGGAGATATAAAAAAAATAATTAATCATTTGAATCAAAAGGGATATACAAATCTTTACATAGATGGAGGTAGAGTAATCCAAAGTTTTCTTCAAGAAGACCTTGTTGATGAAATGATTATTACTCGCGTTCCAATTCTTTTGGGAAAAGGCGTTCCTTTATTTGGAACCCTAGAACAACATCTTAAATTACGACACAAAAAAACTGAAATATATAATGATACTTTAGTAAAAAGCTACTATATAAGAGAGAAAAATATTGAATTATAATTAAAAATATATACAAATAGCATTTACTTTTTCTGCCATTAGTCCAATGAAACTTAGACAATCGTTGATCTGGGTAATTTCTTTGGGATTAGTTGCCCTTTTGGGAATTACTTGGCTGATTATCAATCAAGACAATCCTCTGGAACAGTTACGGGAAACAAAAAATTGTCAAAACTGTAATTTAGCAGGGCTAGAACTTTCCAGATATGATTTAAAAGGAGCGAATCTCGAAAAGGCTAATTTAGAAGGGGTTAACTTAGCGGGAGCTAATCTAGAAAAGGCTAATTTGGTAGGGGTCAATTTAGAGGGAGCTAACCTCGAAAACGCTAACCTGAAAAAAGCTAACCTCAGTGGGGCTAATCTCCGTAGAGCTAACCTGAAAAAAGCTGATCTTGTTTGGAGCAACTTCACAGAAGCTAACTTAGAACAAGCTAATCTCCAAGAAGCCAACTTATCAAATATTTTCGCCAAAGCAATTAAGCTCGAAAGAGCTAACCTCAGGGAAGCTAATTTATCAAAAGCCAATCTGGTAGGGATTAATATGAGTGGAGTGAACCTGGAGAAAGCCAATCTCCAAGAAGCAACACTGGCTGAGCTGAATACAAGTGCTTCATTGCCATTCGATCATTATTTAATAAGTGCCAATCTCAGGGGGGCGAACTTGATGGGAGCTAATCTTGAACGGGCTGACTTGAGGGGAATTGACCTCTCCGATGCCAACCTCTCCGACGCTAGCCTCAAGGGAGCACAACTAGACTATACCTTGGAGCTTACTGATTGGGGTTCTCCCAACAAAGTTTACCGTGCCAACCTCAAGGGGGCGAACTTAACCAATACCATCATGCCCGATGGTAGCACCAATCAATAGGGATACTCTTAAACCGGGATTAATTTAGCTATCAGCTATCAGCTATCAGCTTAAGCGCTACGCGCACGCTACTTGAGGTGCTATCAGCTATCAGCTATCAGCTAATGCGCGTAGCACAATCGGTACTTTTGAATAAAATAAGCTGACCACTGACCACTGACCACTGACGGCTGAATGCTAACAGATTAAGAAATACCCCGATCAAAATCAGGTGTGATTTTAGCGATCGCGTTTGGCGATCAACTTACGATTTATTTTATCGAAACTTAGCATAATCTTGATCTAAGCTTTACGTTTCTTAACCAAATAGTATTCACAATTCATCTACTATTCCTTTAAACAACGGGAAAAGCCGTCTGGGGCAGTGCCAAAGTTCACAGATGTGATCAGCTTATGCTGGTGCGCATCAAGCAATGCCATAACCTAAAGACAGGATTAAATCCCCAAAATTGTTTAGTTTTATTAAGAAAACCCCAAAAAGACGGTTTTTGTTCACCTTTGGTGTAACCTATCCCTAAGCTTCGGCAAATTTTCTGTATATATTAGCACATTTTGAAATACCGATACGCCATGTTAAGGCAATGTAAGCTATCAGCTATCAGCTATCAGCTATCAGGTATCAGCAGTAGGCCACGCTACGCGAATGGCTGAGGGCTGACCGCTAAGGGCTGAATGCTTACAGGGCAATTATCGGTGGTTGCTCTATATCCAGAAGCTAGTCAAGCGTAAATAGTAAATTTAGTCTATTACTAATAAAACTATGAACCAAAACAAGCGTCAGGCATACTGGCGTGCCAACATCGCATTAATTCGGAATCTCTTAATTGTTTGGGCATTCGTATCCGTTGTATGTAGCATTCTGCTTGTAACATTACTGAACAACGTCAGTGTAGGGAATATTCCCCTAGGCTTCTGGATGGCACAACAAGGTAGTATTTTTACCTTTGTCGTCCTAATTTTTATCTACGCTATACAGATGGATAAAATTGACCGTAAATACAAAAAGTAATGTTTACTGTTGGTAAATAAATTGGGAAATAAATGGCTTTGCTTAACTAAACTATATTTTTATAGTTAGCAATTAAGAATTGTAATAGGGCAATTCTATAGTACTTTCCAATAAAAAAAATACCGTTTTTTTATTACCAACAATCCCTATATAGGGTTTCTCATAGTAATGATGTACATAGGATTTTGTCCCGATTCCCGATTCCCGATTCCCGATTCCCTGCGCGCAGCGCTATAGCAATTATTCAGACAAGTAAATATCT
>NZ_JAAHGN010000333.1:0-7089 GCF_010672485.1 Moorena sp. SIO2C4
GACAAGTCCGCCCATAACACACCCTACCCACTATTGCCTCACTTCGCTTCCATCCAATTATCCCCAGCATGTATTTCCACAACTAAAGGAACACTCAACTCAACTGCTGATTCCATGGTTTCCCGAATTTTTACCTGCAATTCTTCCCATTCATCTGGGGGAATTTCAAAGATTAATTCATCATGGACTTGTAATAGCAACCGCGCCTGATATTTCTGTAACTCTTGATACAGATTAACCATAGCAATTTTGATGATATCAGCGCTAGAGCCTTGAATGGGGGAATTAGCTGCTGCTCTTAATGACCCAGCATCATAGGGATTGATACTCTTAAGTTTATCGAGATCAATCTGATCGAGAGCTTTACCTTGCAGCCTTCTAAGACTGTTACCACTAAAGCTAAAGTAGCGACGGCGTCCGAGTATAGTTTCTACATAGCCTTGTGCGATCGCTTTTTTCTTAGTTTCCTCTAAATAAGCAAACACCAGAGGATAGCGCTGATTCAATCGATCAATAAATTCTTTTCCTTCAGCTGTCGATACCTTAGCTTCCCGAGCAAACCGTTGTGCTCCCATGCCGTAAATTACGCCAAAATTAATTATTTTACCCAAGCGCCGCTCTTCAGCAGTAATGTCTTCTTTGTCAAATAACATTTGCGCTGTCAAGGTATGGACATCGGCTTGAGTTTGGTAAGCTTCCACTAGCACTGGCTCTTGACTCAAGTGAGCTAGGATTCGTAACTCAATTTGGGAATAGTCAGCAGATACCAACAGCCAACCGGATTCTGGAATAAAACCCTTCCGAATCTGGCGACTAAAATCAGTACGAATAGGAATATTTTGTAAATTAGGACTAGAGGAGGATAGTCTACCAGTTGTAGTCACGGTCTGATTAAAATCCGTATGTACTCGTTTAGTATCAGAACGCATCAGTGCTGGTAAAGCATCCACATAAGTAGATTTCAATTTAGATAAGCTACGGTATTCCACAATAGCATCTACTACGGGATGGTCTCCTTGTAATTTAGCTAATATAGTAGCATCGGTAGAGTAACCGGTTTTGGTTTTACGAGACTTCCTACGATCTAACCCTAGTTTCTCAAACAGTAACTGACTGAGCTGTTTAGGGGAACCTAAATTAAATTCTTCTCCAGCATCTTGATAGGCTTGCTGCTTAATTGCCACTAAATCCTTTTCCAGCTCTTGAGAGAACTGTTGCAGATAATCCTTATCAATACGAATCCCCTGGTATTCCATCTCAGCTAATACCGGTTCCAGGGGTTGCTCTACTTCTAGCAACAATTGCTGCAATGCTGGAATTTGCTCCAATTCCTCTCGCAATTTAAAAACTATTCCGAAGGTGGTATAAGCATCCATCCCACAGTAATCGGCTACAGTAGGAATGTCTAAATCTCTGATAGTTTTCCCTTTTGGAACCAAGTCATTATAACTTTGTGCTTCTATTCCTAAATAGTGCAGCCCTAGGTCACTAAGTTTATGGCTAGTTTCGGGATTGAGTACATAACTCGCTAGCATGGTATCGAATACCACTCCTGCTAGCTGAATCCCGTTACAACGTAAGACTAGTCGGTCGAATTTACTATTTTGTAATACTTTGGGATAATCTGAGCTTTCTAAAATTGGACGTAGGGATTCTAAGACAATATCCTTGTCTAAATTAGTCCCATCCTTATGACCGATAGGAATATAAGCAACATCAGTAAATTCTTTTCCCCAACAACAGCCAATCCCCACCAACTGAGCATCTCGTGGTTCCAAATCACTGGTTTCTGTATCCCAAGCCACAGGATTTCCAGCATCGGTATAGTATTTCAGCTGTTCAACTAATTGATTGAGCTTGTCTACAGTATCGATAATTTGTGGTTGAATCGAACCAGTATTAGACCCTTGCTCTTGAAACTCTTCCGTTTCCGCTACACTGAAAAAGGAAATATCATCATCTTCCTGAGTATCAGTATCACTATCAGTATTTGAAACAGTATCACTAACAGTATCATTTGGGGCATTATTTTGACTATCCTCTAGCACTACGCCACCAAAACGCTGCTGAAGTTTATCTATTTGACTGATAAATGACTTTAATTCTAATCGCTCCAATAGCGGTTTGAGCACTTGAGGATCGAATCCTTGGAGCTGACATTGGTCTAAATCAATATCGATAGGAGTATCAAATCGTAATTGAGCCAAATAGCGAGCATGTTCCGCATCTGACTTACCTACTTCCAGCTTTTTCTTAACGGCACCCTTAATAGTATCAAGGGAAGCATAAATATTATCCAGGTTTTGGTATTCTTTGAGTAACTTAACTGCAGTCTTTGCTCCGATGCCCTTAACTCCAGGAATATTATCGGATGGATCCCCACAGAGGGCTTTATAATCCACGACTTGAGAGGGTAATACTCCCAATTTTGCTTCTACTTCCTCTAAGCCATATTCCGTTGGGCCAACTGTAGCACTCCCCCTAGAAAACGGACCACTGAGATATAAAACGGTAATTCCTTTGTCTGGAGCAACTAGTTGAAATAAATCGCGATCGCCAGATACAACTTTGACACGATAGCCTTGATCAATAGCTTGGTGAGCTAAGGTTGCCAATACATCATCAGCTTCATAACCAGGAGAAGTTATTACTGGGATTCTTAACCCTTGTAGTAACTGCTGGAGATTCTTGACATCTGGTAAGAAATCTTCTGGTGTTTCGGTGCGATTGGCTTTATAAGTAGCATCGGCTTGTTGGCGAAAGGTGGCTTCTTTGGTATCGAAAGCAATTGCGATCGCATTCGGGTTTTCTGACTCCATTACCTCTAGCAAAGATTTAATGAAGCCAAAACAGACACTGGTCGGAATTCCAGTTTTAGTCCGTAATCCACCCTGACGACTTTTGGCAAAAGCAAAATAGGAGCGAAAAGCCAGAGAATGACCATCAATTAGGATCAGTAGGGGGGATGCTACCATTGGGGAATCATCAGGGACCGGGGGAGAGTTCTCAGAAGAAGTAGATCTGGGCATAGCCCTATTGTAGCGGTATTGTAGCGATTGGTTGTTTGTTGGTAGCTAGGGAATTCCGGATTAACTCAGACTGATCAGGTAATTAACTAAGAATGAATCGTTAACGGTCTAGGGTCTATGTTAACTGGCTAATGGTATCTCAACTATAGTTAATTAACTACTATTCCGTTAGAAGCCTAGTTATATCATTGGCTTTGCGTTCGCGTAGCGTGGCCTACGGCCAATCCCATTAAAACCACTGACTTAACTCGGATAAATACTATATAGTTAACTCACTACTATTCCGGTAGGGTGCTGGTTGTATGATCGGCTTTGCGATGAAGCGAACGCGCCCCGCGTGGCCTACGGCCTCAGCTTCCGCGCTTATGCGATCGCATGGAATAGCCATGTGTTGATCACAGCTTACTCACTAACTCTACCGGGAAGGTGTGTTATTAACGAAACCTGAGCAGTGTTTTGCTCACAGCTTACTCAGTAACTCTACCGGTAAGGTGCGTTATTAAAGAATCCTAGCAATTCAGCACCTTTGTGGTGTGTCTATTTTTGCGTAAGTCCTGTTGATGATGAAGGCATCAACTTTTGTTTTATGGAGTATAAGAAACAACTATACCGAATTGGACAGCATCAATCCTAGCCAGGAAACTTGCTAGAAATAGTCTACGATTGTTTCTAACGTCATGCAGAATCAAAATATGGCAATTTTGTCAAATACTTGTTACGATTCTTCATTAAAGGTCAGATAGGTTAACGGTTGATACATTTACCGATACCTAGGGTGACCATGACTAGGGCTGCTCTAGCCAGCCAAAACCCATGATTAGTTTTTAAGGAGCTCAACTATGTCTAAACCTGTAGAACTTTCCCTGGAACAAAAATTTAACCTGCGGTCCTTTGAATCTCAGGTCCAGAAAATGAGCCGTGAGCAAGCTCAGGAATTCCTAATCAAACTCTATGAGCAAATGATGATGCGTGAAACAATGTACAAAGAAGTCCTAAAACACGAGTGGGGATTATAGCTAAAGCCCTAGTCTGATTGTTATTGGCCTTAATTGAGCCGCGACCTCCTTCTCTTGCTCAATTCCGTAGGTAGGAAAGGAGCTGGGGATGCTGGGGCGTCAACTCGAATTATATTAAGATTTAATTAAAATTAAAATTGATTGATTCAACTTATTGTTAACTAATATCATCAGCGTAAGTATTATCACCGTAGGCTTGCTTAAAGGGAAGTCTTCAGCCTTCAGCGTTCAGCCGTCAGTAGACGTAACAGATATTAAACGAATGCTTACCTGTTTTATTCACAAGGTGTTCGCGTAGCGTGCGCGTAGCGCTAATCGCTGTTCGCTGATACCTGATAGCTTACGGATTGGCAATACCCCAATTCACTCTAGGGCAGCCAGGATGAATAGTTGATAAATTTATATAAAATAATCCCAAACTATCTAAAACTATCTAAAGTAATTGTAAATTGTTCTAGTCTGAAAGAAACTCTAAGAAAAAGCGATCCTCCCTGCATATGTTTCAGCATTGCCTAGTCTGCACCGACTTCTCCGACGGTTTATATCGGCTAGTAGATTTTGTCCCCAGTTTAGCGGCTGGTGGGCTCAAGAAAATCATCTTCTGCAACTTTGTTCCGCTTTGGGAAGAGGGAGAAATACCTCGTATTGATGAAGAAGGAATAGAACAAGCTCGCCGCCGCTTTGAAGAGGGTTTGACCAATATACCTGAAGGGGTAGAGGTTCACATCGAAGTGACCTCAGGTCGTCCTAGTGACAGTATTCCTAAAATCGCCAAACGTTACGATGCTGATGTCATCCTGATTGGCACGCCAGTGCGCAGCTTATTACAAGAAAAGCTTTTCGGTAGCACTACAGCAACCTTGACCAAGGAATGTAGTACACCATTGCTAATGCTGCGACCACAACTGATTTCAGCTTACACCTGCGAAGAACTCGATCTACGCTGCAAACATCTATTCCGGTATTTACTAATTCCCTATGACGGCACTACAGCCTCGAACTATACCGTCGAAAGGGTCAAAGAGTATGCTAAACAAGCACCAGATAACTCAATCAAGCAGTGTATGCTGTTGTGGGTAGTCAGCGAAGGGGGGCGCAGAGAATTATCCAAGGACCCTCAGTTACAAAAAGCTCAAGACAAGCTAGAACCAGTAAAAGCAGAGTTAGAAGAGCTGGGCTTACAGGTCAATACGGACGTGCGAGTGGGCAATCCCCGTGAAGAGATTTTAGACACAGCCTTAGAATTTGATATTACTGCGATCGCAATCTCTTCCGATCACAAAGGAAAATTCTTAGATTGGTCAGTGCGTAGCTTAGCCGGTGATTTAATGCGCAGCAGCTGGCACCCTGTTCTCTTCTTTCCACCACAAAGCTAGGATCGAGAGTATAGGGTTTTATGCAGAGTTCTAATAAAATAAAGCCGTTCCACTTTGATAGTGAATAATAAATCCAACATATGATCAGAAAGATTAGTGGTTGGCGAAGATTACTAGTGGTGTGCATCTCTGTGGCGCTAGCTTTTACAGCTTTTCCTGCGCCATCTTATGCTACTAGTCCTGCGATCGCTCAATTTACCCCATCATCTCGTTTAGAAAACATCTCATTTGAGAACCAGGTAAAATTTCAACTTGCTGCGGCTACAGACAATTGCCGCAAAGTGGTGACTAGAGGCAGTGATCTCAATGTCCGCAGTGGACCCGGTAGCAATTACCGGATTATCGGTTTTGTCAAAAACGGGTCTGAGGTTACCCTTGAGCAAATAGTAAACCAAGACTGGGCAAAAATTTCTTCTCCCTTGTCAGGTTATATTTCTCAGCGGTATCTCCAATCCTGTCCACCACCACCTAAACAGGAATGTCGCATAGTTTCGACCAATACTGGCAGGGGTCTGAATGTACGTCAGAGTCCTGGTGGTAAGATTATTGGTGACTTGGACAATGGCGCTAAAGTCACTATCGTCAATACCATTACTGATGGTTGGGTACAGGTTGTCTCTCCCCTAAAAGGTTATGTTTCCGACCGGTATCTTAAACCCTGTCCACCTCCTCCTCCGAAAGAAGAATGTCGTCTAGTTTCGACTAAGGGTAACCCGCTCAATGTGCGTGCGACCCCCGGTGGTACCATTGTCGGTGTTGTAGAAAATGGTACTAAGGTCACTATCAAGGGTACTAGTACTGATGGTTGGGTACCGATTGTTTCGCCCCAGAAAGGTTATGTGTCTGAGGCATATCTTCAACCCTGTCCCACCGTCAAAGAACAGTGTGGTACAGTTACCACTCGTGGTAGTGATCTGATCGTGCGTTCAACCCCTGGTGGTCCCAGTATCGGTACATTAAAAAATGGTACTGAGGTCAAGATTGAGAGTATAGGTGCCGATGGCTGGCTGAAGATTTCAGAACCCATAATCGGTTATGTGTCTGGCCAGTTTGTTACGATAAAACCTTGTCCAACACCACCACCATCTGAAGAGAATTGTCGGCAAGTTTCAGCACCACAGGGTTTAAATGTCCGCAAAGCACCGTCAAATGATGGCGAGATTATTGGAATTCTCGCTGATGGTTCTAAGGTAACGATTGTTAATCGTGGAAATAATGGCTGGGTTCCTATTTCTGCGCCCTTACAAGGTTACGTTACTGGCAAGTATCTGATCTATTGTCCTGAGTCTAAGCCAGAAGAGGAGTCAGAACCAGTGGGTTAACGCTGAGATCTGGCTGAGATCTGGCAGCATTGTCGATCTAGCGATGCAGCTAAGATTGTAGGGTGCGTTAATAACGCACCCTACTGCTGATCTGTAAGTATCGAGCATGCACGTTGTTATAAGCTATAATTCTTTAACCATTCAGCTATCAGCTATCAGCTCTCAGCTATCAGCTCTCAGCTTTGGAATCAAACAAGTAAGCATTGCTTTAATCTCTGTTAAGTCAGCTGACGGCAGCTCAAGTAGCTTGGCCATTCCCCTAGCCTGGCCAACGGCTGACCGCTGACTGCTGAATGCTTACATAATTTTAAGTCCACTTCCGGAAAAATGTATTGTCTTTCAAAGA
>NZ_JAAHGN010000334.1:0-7081 GCF_010672485.1 Moorena sp. SIO2C4
TAGGGAGTAGTGAGTAGGGAGTAGGGAGTAGGGAGCGGTGCGACCCCGCGCTTTTTCAAAGCTAAGCGTGAACGCGCACCGTAGGGAATATGCCATCAAAAATTATCACAATTCCTACACGGACTCTATACCAATGACTAAGTAAATTACTAACACCAGTAACTCTATATTTAAGGTGCGTTGATAACGCACCCTACTAGTTGAGCTGACGGCTGACCGCTGACGGCTGACTGCTGACTGCTGACGGCTGACTGCTAAATGCTTACCTCTTAGCTTGCCATCTGCGGTTCATAAACTGGAAGAATTTCCAGCAATTCCGAGTAAAGGCAGAGATTCTTGATAGTATATTTAACAAACACTGACTCTTTCTGAGCACCACAAGACCCTTTCAGCTGCAATGTCTTACTTTCATCTTTAACTAATTCAGCACGACAATGGTAAATCAAGCCATTAGGTTTTTCAAAGCTGATCTCAGCTTGAATAGAATCCTGATTCACATCTTCCTTAATAATTGAACCACCAACTTTGTTCTTAAACCAATTCCATCCGTAGCGGAGGATAAGTTCCCTTTCCAATACCTGAATTTTAGTCGGTAGAATTCCCCAACCTCGATAAACCCGATTGAAGCATTCAATATCACCACTACGGATTAAAATTGATTTCAATGAATCTTGATCTAAGACACCATAGTATCTTCCATCTGGGAAGTCAATCGCAGTGGGAGCAAACCGATGACCACCAAAGTGGCTGGTTTTCCAGAGTCTGACATTGCTTAACGATAACTCATTAACAGTAGCTAAGGCTTTGGAGTAAAAAGGATTACCATACTTGCCGCAACACACATCATGGCTACCGTGGGTGCAAACTAAAATATCTCTAGTGTCATTGTCTTGTGTGACACAGTTTGGAGTTTCTCCAGCAAAGAATTGTCTGACAATCCCAGCTACTTCATCAAGATTAGTCACATCAAACTCTAGCTTGTTGTACCCTTTTAACCTGGCCTCACCGTTGTGGCTATAAATCAAAACCTTAGTCTGATCTGCTTTTAGGGTTTTATTATTAGCAATCAGCAGGAATCTTACTGGCAGCTTACGCTGCTTCACCTCATTCACCAAACTCCTAAGATTGTCTGGAATATACTTAGAATCCATGGCATTACACAGCCACGGTTGGCGACATTCCACTAAAACATACACTTGGTAATTAGTACCACTACCGATAATGTCTTCAGCTAACTGCTGTGAATGGTCAGAACAAAAAAAAGTGTTCATTGTTTGATCTCCTTAACTATAATTTTTTTTAACTAGAAAAAAAATATTAATTATATAGCACTACCTATTAAGGTGTTTGACATTGATACAAGCTTAAACGCTCTTTTAGTCAACTTTTGCCTCTTGCCTCTTGCCTTTTGCCTTGCAAGTAGCGCTATACTCTGGTATCAACAAAAATTATTCCTTCAGTAACTAAATGGGTTAAAAGAGGAACAACATCAACCTCCCAATCGAAACCTGGTAACCATGTCATGACATCACTACCGGTAAAGGTCTCTCTGGTGAATAAATTTTCCACCAAGGATTCAGTTACTCCTCCTAAAATGATTTCTTTACCTGAAACGATAATTTTGTAGCCATTGTGATCTGGCAGCTGTGAAATTTTTAGGCGCTTAAATTTGGGATTACTAAACCTAGTCTCTACACCATTGGGAAATATATTAAATCCTGCTTGCGCAGGTAGAGAGTATCTAGCTAGTGGCTTGACTAAGCCATCAAGATAACGGTTATATCGTTCCTGGATATCACTGTTAGTAAGGTATTGCTTTAAATTTTGGATTAAATTATCAATCGACTGATCTAAAGGAGCAGCATCGAACCGCAGTGGCAAACTTTCACGCCAGGCTTCATTCTGCCGTAACTCACTTACTAACCAGTCTAAAAAATCCACACCAGTCTGGCAATGAATCCCTAGGGTTAAATGTAGTGACGGTTGATCTAGAGCAACAGCATAATGCCAATGTCCACGGGGTATATACAACACATCACCAGGGGTAAGGGTACACTTCAAGTAAGGATCCCCTTCCGGAGGTGTTTCAGAGGCTGATTTTTGCTCAGTCAACGGGTATTTTAGAGTATCGCTAAATACGTACCATTCCTTGTTTCCGTCTATTTGCAAGATAAAGACTTCGTGAGTATCGTAGTGACAGGAAAATCCCTGTTTACTGGGCCATGAACAATAGGAATTGACTTGAGCACTATAGCCTAAATCTTGTCTAACTTCTGAGGTGAAGTTAGTAATTTCTGGTACTAGTTTATGTACCTTGTCAATGATTAGAGTTGCCCCTGACTGGCACCACTTGATTAGATTGGCGTTTTCCTTTTCCTCCAAAACTTTGCCATCTAAGGCTAAGCGCAGCTCCGGATACTTGAATTGATGGAAATTCAGCAGATCGGTGAGTTTTTGCCAAGAAAATAGATCAGCAAACTTCCTTTCGTCCTCACTTGGAATAAATAGTGCTTTACTCGTCCAATGGTATTCTAGGAATTTCTGCTCACTGTATGGCTTGAGGATTTTTGCGAGCACTGACATAACTATTTGATAATCTTTAGCAATAAAAAAAATATACTAAGCAACTAGCTTGCACCAGAAAGATAATTGAGAAAATTTCTCTAATTTCTGATACAAGCTCGGATTTAGCCAAAACTATTAGCAACTAATTATTGCTAACAATTCTGGGCTCATAAGCAATAGCTACCTGAGAAGGTCAGATAGTCTCAGGATTCCTCGCTTCTGAGATCACCACCGTCAGCGTCAGTATTTAGGCAAGATTCAGTAGTCTTACGGGGAGTATTCGGAACGATTTCCTTGATTTCGACTTGAATTTTGCTAACTGTGCGCTTTTCAGCAGTTAATCCTTTGATTTGCTCTAACATACTTTCTCTCCAACTAGTGTAGATTCACCCTTTTGCTGCTTAACCTTTCGGGTATAGCTCGAAAGGCTCAGTGATCGGGTATATTTTATAGACTTTAACTCAAAGGCAACGCAGCAGTCAATAGTTGAGAAATAATTTTGATAAATTTTTCTCAACCTATCCTAACCCTATAAGCTAAGAATTAGGCTTAAAGAAGATAAAGCTTGTATAGTAAGGCTTGCTATGGTTTGCTTAGCAATAATTATTATTAATTAACTCTCTATAGTTAAGTGGACTATAGAGAATCAGCAGTCGTCAGCTGTCAGCCGTCAGCTGTCAGCCGTGAGCATTAGGCTCACGCTATGGGAACAGCCTAATGCTTTACATAAACCTGGAACCAAAAAATTTAAGAGTTGGAGATTTTATCAAATTGAAAGTCTGGGTAAAAGCCCATCTAAGCATTCAGCAGTAAACCATTGGCCTTTGGCCAAGCGTGCCCATAAGCTAGCACCTCAAGTAGCGTGCGGATAGCGCTAATCGCTGATAGCTGATAGCTGATACGCGACACGCTGATAGCTGAGAGCTGATACGCGACACGCTGATAGCTTACCAGCACTCTGCTCTTAAGGAAGTGCTAACCTATCACAGCAACTTGGATAGACTCAGAAGTAGTACTGGAATAACGAAGAAAACGCTTCCAATATAGACAAAGGCTAAATACTTCCGCTCACTGGCAACAGCAGCTAAGGTTTCTGCACCCAGGATTGGCATTTGTCTCAACACAGGAATGCTGTAGATGATCACAACGGCGAGGGTGTTGTACAGTAGATGCACTGTAGCTATTTCTAGAGCAGGGATTGGGTTTTCCGTTATTCCGGTAGCCGCAAGTAAGGCAGTGATACAGGTTCCGATATTTGCTCCTAGGGTGAAGGGATAAATTTCTTGTAAGCTCAACAAACCTGTACCAGCTAGGGGAACCATCAGGCTGGTGGTAGTGGAGGAAGATTGCACGATTACAGTGACTACTGTCCCAGAAGCAATCCCAGCCATGGGACCGTTACCGATAGCAGTGTGCAACATTTCATTCGCTCGTCCTACCATTAAGGTTTTGAGCAGTTTTCCAATGAAAAAGATGGATAGGAAAATAAGACTGATACCCAGGACAATCAGGGCAATACCATTAAATGGTTCTGGTAAACTATTACTGAAAGTGTTAATTCTATCAGTGACTGGAGCCGTGGCAAATTTAATCAGGTTAACGTTGTTTAAAGTAATCGATTTTTCCCCCACAACCAGGCTTGTTAAAAACAGACTAATCTTTTCCAGGAAGTGAGTGGTAATTTCCAAAGGTAGGAAGATAACCACACTAATCAGATTGAAAAAGTCGTGGATGGTTGCAGCAGCAAAAGCTTGTTTAAATTCGTCCTTATTTTGAATATGTCCTAAACTAACCAGTGTATTAGTGATGGTGGTGCCAATGTTAGCCCCCATAACTATAGGAACAGCCGTTGCCACTGGCAAACCACCAGCTACTAGACCCACAATAATCGAGGTTACTGTACTTGACGATTGGATTAAAGCAGTTGCTAGGGTACCGACAATTAAGCCAGCAAAGGGATTAGTAGCAAACTCGAACAATTCCTGGGCTTGTTCCCCAGTAGCTGATCTAAAGCCTGTACCAATTATCCCTACTGCCACAATCAGTAGGTAAACCAAAACTAGAATACCTACCCATTTGTAGAAGGTAACAACAAACCTTTCTGAGTTCTGAACGCTTTCCATTACTGTATTAGTTTATTCAGCAACTACCAAGTAAAACTGTCAGCTTAAGCGCTACGCGCACGCTACGCGAACAGCTATCAGCTTAAGCGCTACGCGCACGCTACGCGAACAGCTATCAGTTATCAGTTATCAGTTATCAGTTATCAGGTTTCATCCAAAGGCTAAAGGCTGAAGGCTGACCGCTGACCGCTGACCGCTGACCGCTGACCGCTGATAGCTGATGGCTTAAAATCAAGGTAACCAAAAATTACTGAATAACGTCTGACCAAACTCCCGTACAGTTTTATTAATATTCCGTGTCACCTGAATATGAAATTCATCTGCATCAACAGGAATAATCTTAGCTAGATTCCCTTGTCTAAAGCGCCTAATTACCAAATTTGCTGCTTCCAAACCGGTAACATACGCTTTTTCCTGAGACCAAGAACCGTGGCGAGTGACAATCCAATCCCCGCTCATAAATACATTTTGAATACTAGTGGTTCCCCGCATCATATACTGATAGCTACCGGGAGCAAAGTGAGTCACCCCTTGGGGTACTCGAATCACAGTACTGTCTATCAGATTTGCCTCTCTAAAACCAGAAACACAGGTGCCTAGGTCACGCTGAACTTTCTGGATAATTTGCTCATCACTCAGGGGTAGCAACTGGTTAGCATGGTAAAAGTCTACTTCAATCACGCTACCAGGTTCATCCCGGTACTCATCGTGCAAAGCATTAAGGTCAAAAAATGTCCAACCCGTGGTGGCATCAAAGCCAAAACAAGCATTAGAGGGATGGCGAATCTCAACTTTGCGGTCAAACCATAGCCTGCTAGATAGCACATCAATTCCCCCTAAATTCATCAGGTTGCGGAATTCCTTGCGGCTTTGGAGGATGGTGCTACTCTGAAGGATTTTCTTCATACCATTGATACTGACAGCAAAAATCACCGCGTCAGCCTCAAAGGGTTCATCACCACACATCACCCCTTTGGCTTTGCCAGTGTGGTCTATAATAATGTCATTGACCCGTTTATTGGTAAGTACCTTTCCCCCGGCTTTTTCAATCTGTTCCACCCAGGGTTTAAATATCATCTGTGCTACCGTTCCTCGGCACCAGACCACATCAAAGTCCGGTTGGTGAGCCAAAATGAAGTAATACAGCATTCCTAGGGCGGCTGCAGCTGAACATTGCTCTCCTGGAGCAAATAAACCCACTAACAGCATCGGCTCAAAGGAATCCTTGTAGAGTCGTGCCGAAACCCCAAACTGTTTAAATAATTCACGGGCGGTTACCGAGTCATACCTAGCCCAAGCCTGGTGGGAATTATCGAAATCAATAATGCCATACAGTAGGGGTAAGGCAGAGAGTCGATCAATCAGGGGTAAGCGTTTAAAGTCGGGGTAGAGGAAGGTTCCTAGAGGGGTGGGAAGTCGTGGTTCATTTTGAAAGATAGGGGATTCGACCTCTAATCCAGCAGGGGAATACTGGGAAGAACGGGTGAAAGGAGTGAAAGGATTGAGTCGGAGTTCCTTTACCAGGTTGAAAATGTTGTGATAGGGATACCAGAAACCATGAATTCCCCCTTCTACAGAACGTCCACCCGCTGTTTTCCATCCTGCCACTAAACCACCGGGATAGGAACTTGCTTCTAGGAGAGTGACATCGTAACCTTGTTTGGCTAAGTGGTAAGTTGCGCCTAAGCCTGCCCATCCAGCACCGACTACAACTACTCGTTTTCTTTCTGAGAGTTCTGACATTGGCCTTTTCTTGAGTTTATTAACAACTCTTTTTTCAGGATCGCACAATTATGAAGTTATGTTAAGGTAACTCCGTGATGGGTGATGGGATGCTCCTTTCCAAAAAAAAAGCGGCTGTAACCATTGCCACAACCGCTACTGTACATCAACTGGGAGGAAATCCTAGAGGCATATGTCAAAAACTTTCCAAGATGTTTGACAAGCTCTAGTAAAGCTACGTTAATTATTTACTACAAGGTGTCTTCCACAGATTCCCGAAAATTTCTGATCAAATTTTTGGGAATTGGCAAACATCACTGCTTGCCTTAGGTGTTAGGAGTTAGGTGTTAGGTGTTAGGTGTTAGGTGTTAGGTGTTAGGTATTAGGTATCAGGTATTAGGTGTTAGGTCTTACAACTTAACTTAAAATCTTGTATTTTAACCGCCAAGTAATTATTTAGTGATATTTTATATTAACTGTTAGATATTAACTGTTAGATATTAACTGTTAGATAGTTAATCAAAGTTTCTAGTCCCTAGTAATTAACACATAATACCTAGACTGTCAACAGCTGAATACTGGGTTAGTCTTAACCAAAACTCCGAGTATCCTGGAGTAGTTGAGCTAGCTTAGCAGGAGCCTCACACCAAATCAAAGATTATGGTGTGAGA
>NZ_JAAHGN010000335.1:0-7032 GCF_010672485.1 Moorena sp. SIO2C4
TTTTCTGGGTCGTGACCTTGGCGATAGTCTTGATTGGTGGTTTGGCTGAATTGCTACTTGGTTCACCTAACACTGTCTCTTATGGCGCGAGCGGTGTAGTTTTTGGGTATGTAGCTTTTCTGATCGCACAGGGGTATTTAGAAGGTAAGCCCCTGTTAGTCATAGGTTCTAGCGCTATCGGTGGTCTCTATGGTTTTACACTCAGAGGTTTATTTCCTGGTGAAACAGGGATCTCCTGGCAAGGACATTTATTTGGCTTCCTGGCAGGTATGCTTGCAGCCAGCTATTTGGACACGTTTCGGAATCTGTTTCTCTAAGCAAACATGGGGCTAAAGGTTAGACCTGATGTAAGCATATGCGCGTAGCCCATTAGCTGAATGCTTACAACCTGATGAATTTACCCAGTTTTGAGCCTTACTGGTCAAGTGGTCTGGCTCCTGGCCGTAGTTCCGGTAAAAAAAATCCCCGCTAGCGGCCAGACTAGCGGGGTGTGCTTTTCTCTTTGTGTTCTCAATTAATATTATTGGCCAATCATGTATGATTTGGTGTTTACTTAACGTCAATTTTTGGTGTGATTTCATATAAAGTTTTATAAACTTGCTTGTTTTGGTCGATCTAGTCAATCTGAGCATCAGGTGATCTCAACCAAAAAACTCCACTAGCCTGATACTAGTGGAGGCAGGGTGTGTTATTAGTCAACTTCATAATAGATATGCGATGTTGCTGATCTGGTTTGCTTAATGTATGGTTTTGTGTGTGATTGAGGTTGTTGCTCAGCAGAAACAGGAGTATACTTTTTATTCCAATTATTCCATCATAGCATAAAAATTGTGGCTGTCAAGGGCAAAAAATCTGAAAGATCCGTAAGTTATGGTAATAGTTGCCTAAATTTGACTATAATTACCTATGATACAACTAGCCTTTTGTGGAGCGCTTTCTGGTTATGGATAACAGAAAAGCCAAGTTGAAAGACTAGAGGTATGTGAGGGACAAAAAAAATACCGAAAAGTCCAGAAGTGTGGAGCCCTTAAAACCTTCACAACTTATGAAATCATGACTGCTGGATAACGTTGGTTATCTGGAAATCAGGTTATTTATACTGTTATTTTTACTGTTAAACACCACGATTATATCGTTATTCCCCATTACGGATTACCCACTTACCCGTAGCAAAAACCGTAACTAATGGAACCGAATTCTCCTGTAATGGTCATATTAGAACAGGGTATTAGCAACGGAGACGATCAGATGAACCATCAAATCCTTAGTCGTATAGCCACTGTTATGGCAGTCAGCATCCTGCTTACAGGTATATTGGGGTGTGTGTCGGAAAAAACCAATGCCCTTGACCCTCTGCCTAACTCCGAACCAACGAAAGAATCAATTTCAGCTAACCAGCAACCAAATCTAGACGTAGATACCAATCTTGTAGACGCTAATACGAAATTTGGCTTCAAGCTATTCTCAGAAATTCTCAAGCAGGACACTAACAAGAATGTTTTTGTCTCTCCTACCAGCATCGCCATTGCCCTAGACATGGCTTACAACGGTGCCAGCGGTGAGACTCAAGAGGCTATGGCAAAAGTCTTAGAATTAGAGGGATTGAGTCTAGATCAACTCAACCAGGGGAATAACGCTTTAAAAGCTAGCTTGGAAAATGCTGACCCTGATGTCGAGCTGTCTATTGCCAACTCCCTGTGGGCTAACCAAGGCATTGACATCAAGCCCAAATTTCTTAAAAACAACCAGGAATTCTACGACGCAGAGGTCACAGAACTTGATTTTAGTAGTGCCAAGGCTGCCACAAAAATTAACCGTTGGGTCAAAAACAACACAAACGGCAAAATCAAAACGATTGTCGATCGCACTCAAGGGGATGACTTACTTTTCTTAATCAATGCCATCTATTTCAAAGGTAGCTGGACAAGAGAATTCGATAAGAATAAAACCTCTAATCAACCTTTTTATATCTCCGGTTTAACCCAAAAGCAACACCCGATGATGTATCAGTATGGGAAGTATAAGTACTATGAAAATGATGCCTTTCAAGCTGTAAGTATTCCCTACGGTAAAGAACGGCTGAGTTTGTATGTTTTCTTACCCCGTGAAGGTAGCAGCTTGGCAGAATTTAAACAACAACTCACAGCGGAAAACTGGCTACAATGGATGAAAGAGTTTAAGTCGCGAGATGGGTCAATTCGGCTACCCCGCTTTAAATTTGAATACGATATTAAACTCAACGATTCCTTAAAAGCTTTGGGGATGGATGTGGCGTTTACCGATAACGCTGATTTTTCTAATCTGACCTCTGAATCAGCAGCCATTAGTCAAGTCAAGCACAAAACCTTTGTAGAAGTGAATGAAGAAGGCACTGAAGCAGCCGCTGCTACTTCTATCGGTATTGTTTCGACTTCGATTAGCATAGATCAACCATTTAATATAGTGGTTAATCGTCCTTTTTTCTGTAGTGTTCGGGACAATAAAACTGGCGCAATTTTGTTCATGGGTTCGATTGTGGAACCGTAAGCTATTAGCTATTGGTTTAGTTTGAATGTTGTTTGGTTAAAGGTTGAAAGTTAAAGGTTGAAAGTTAAAGGTTGTTTGGTTAAAGGTTGTTTGGTTAAAGGGTAAGCATTCAGCTATCAGCGAACAGCGTAGCGCAATCGGTGCTTTTGAATAAAATAAGCTGACCGCTGACCGCTGACCGCTGACTGCTGTTCCCGTAGCGTGCGCGTAGCGCATATGCTTACGTTAAAGGTTCAGAAGATAACCTTTAACCTGGTAACCTCGTTAACCTTAGGCAGGTAGCTTGAATAGAATTGCATCCCAAATACAGTATCCCTCACGTCCATATAATAGTGACGAGGGATCAGCAACACTCTGCTGACCAGAAGGACTTACTTTCTTAATTTCTGGATAATCGTTGTCCCACAACACTTTCCACTGACCAGAAACATCGAGTTCCTGCATTTCTAAATTTAACCCATAGGCAATGAAGTCTTCTTGGTTATTGCGCTCAAAGTTGATCGCATACAAGTTAGACTCGGAAGATCCTTTCACAACCGGTACCACCCCTGCTGGCTGATAGGGACCGTTGATTTGTGGCGAGACAAAATGGTACAGACTGGAGTGAGTAATGGAGGCAGCGTCGTCACCAAGTTGCTCAAGCCAACGGGGATTCACATGTTGCTTCATCACAGAGAAGAACATGTGCCACATTCCTCCTTTATAGTAAACTTGGCTTCGCTCACACTCGTAAAAAAGACCTTGCTCACCTTCATCGGTCATGAAATGAGGAAACAGGGCTGGTGGCAAGAGTGTATAGGGTCCTTCGAGTTGATCTGCTACTGCTAGACCAATACAGCCTTTCTTGGGTTGGGAATTTGTTTTGGCAGCAGCAGATAAAAACATCCAATACTTGCCTTCGTGAAATATCGGGAAAGGATCGCGCAACTGGCGGTGACGTTGGTCTGGCATCAATGGATGGTCGGAGTAATCGTAGTATTTCTCCCAATCAAGAAATTCGATCAGTTGGGGAGCTTGCCAATCAATCTCGTGATTATCCCTAATTATTCCCTTACAGAAGCCAATATACTCATGAAGCAAATTAGGACGGTCTGGAGATCCACCGTAAAAGAAATACAGGGAATTTTCGTTTACCAACCGTAAGCTTCCTGCTAGAAGGCGAGAGCTTCGCCAGTAGTCGTCCCGGTCTGGCTGAAAGACAGCATCTAAGTCTTTAATTACAGACAAATCTTCATCAAGAATAGCCCCACCCATTTCCCCTCTCTGCCAAGGCACTCCCTCTAAATCCTTTCCTCCTTGAAGGTAAAGCAGGAGATATTTTGAGAGAGCTGCTTGACTTGGAGCAGGTTGATGAGGCGTTGTCTGGATGCTGATATCATGGTTGAACAGTTGCTCTAAGGTCGCAGCGTCGCTCCTGCCCTGATCGAGTTGTTGTATCATCAGCTTCTGCTTAAGATATTTTTAGTTTTGTTAAGGGAATATTATTTTATTTAATCAATGTATTATTTGTTTGACAAGAGGATCCATCAAATTCCAGGGATATGGAGGACAATATAAGTATAAATACTTATATTTGACCAAGAATTGGCGATCGCCAATTCTCCTTGATGATATGTATTACTTAGTAATACATTAAGGTTACACGTTTGATGGCCTAATCGGTAGGGTTGCTCATGCAAGTTTAGCATCGAAGTATAGCGCTACGCGCAAGTCAGCAAGGTGCTTGCGTCAGAAGTCAAAAGTAAGCTAGGACTAGGTTTCGGAGTTTAGGAATGTCAAAAATCTGAATGCGTAGTGCTATATAGGCTGAGATCCTGGCGTTGCTGAATTTAGGAATGAATAGGAGTAGAGTGGGCATCCTGCCCGCTCGAAAATATGTGGGCATCCTGCCCGCTCGAAAATAAGCATGAAACTGGCTTGATGCCAGTTCCACGCAAGATGCCCATTCCACAAACATGCCCATTCCAGAAAACTCTTAAAATCATTCCATTATTAAGCAACGCCGAGATCCTATCTAGAGGGCGCAAGCCTTGGGCTCCTAAATTAGGGTTTGGCTTCGAGTTTGGCTTCGGGTTTTCCTTTCAACTGCGTAAGTCCTAGTGTAAGCATTCAGCGGTCAGTGGTCAGTGGTCAGTGGTCAGCGGTCAGCTAACGTAACAGAAATTAAAGCAATGCTTACCCGTTTTATTAAAAAGCTGAGAGCTGAGAGCTGATAGCTGATAGCTGATAGCTAAATGCTTACATCCTAGTAATCTCACCTTAGTTAAATCTTTGTCTATGTCTTCACAAGTTAAAGATTTGATTGTGATGCCAATTAATAAGCAATTTTACCAATGACATTTCCCCAACACTATTTGTTATCTTGGAATAAGTTTGGTAGTGATAGGTAAAAAAGCGAGTACAGACCTCGCTTAAATGGTATAGCCTTAACCTATTCTGAATCAATATTAGGAATTACGTAGTAACTCTCTGATTATCTGATTAGAGGGTAATTTATCAATTAAGACACTATGCTTTACTATGCTTTGAGCGGTCAACAGTGAGCGTATTTGCTGATAGCTAAATCAAACTCAAACTTTATGCCCGTCCAAAGTATAGATATAGTTTTAAATCCTCTCAGTACGTAATTCATCACTAGTTTAATGTATTCAGGAAAAAAAATTGGCTTGGATACATAGACTAGTGTTTAATCATTAGGCGTTGCTTCTATAAATTACACAACAATTAGTTAGATAGGCTCTAATTAAGCGGTAAGTAAAATTCCTTACCTTACCCTACTACCGAATTATTACTTTCTACTCTCTAGTTGACGCCTTAGTAAAGAGGCTAACTGTTCTAGGGAGTTAGTCACAGTTATTCACTAACGAATACTCTTACACAAAAGCAGGTAACTCATGCTTCCTAATCACAGTTTACAAATCCCAGATAAATGGATCTGGGACTTCTGGCTAGCTCAAGATATTTCCGACTATCACTTATTTTACTTGCAAGCTTCTAAGGATTTACCGGATCCAGAAGACCGACATTGGCATGTTTCATTTGGTCACGCTGTTTCTCAGGATTTACGGCACTGGCAGATTCTACCAGATGCTATGAAGCCTGAAGCTTATGGTGACGTGGATGAGTACACTAATTGGACTGGCTCCGTAATTCGTCATGATGGTCTGTGGTATCTCCTATACACCAGCACTGAGCGCAAAGAGCAAGGAAAAATCCAACGCATCAGCCTTGCGACCTCCAAAGATTTAATCCACTGGGAAAAACATCCGAAAAACCCGGTGATCGAGGCTGATAGTCGCTACTACGAGAAGTATGATCTCCAGCACCCTGAGAAAAACCTTTGGTTCGATGAAGCCTGGCGCGATCCTTGGGTGTTTCAGGATCCAGAAACAGGGGAATTTCATGCCTTAATTACTGGTCGCGTTAACTATGGTCCTGCCGAAAGTCGGGGCGTGATTGCTCATGCCACTTCACAAAACCTGATTGATTGGCAAGTATTGCCACCATTAACTGAGCCTATGACGTTCGGGACTATGGAATGTCCGCAAGTGGTTCTTATCCAGGGGCGCTACTATCTGCTCTTCTCAATCCCCCCAGGAGAATTTGTTGATAGTAACCTCACGGGGACCTTTTACATGGTTGCTGATCATCCTTTAGGACCATTTTCTGCGCCAATGGCACTCTGGGTTGATTCAGTGAAGCGGCTCTATTCCGGGAAACTGGTACAAGGTCCTGATCAGATCTGGTACTTTATGTCATGGCGTAATTTCGCTCTAGACGAGAGCTTTCTCGGGGATATCAGCGAACCTGTGCCGATCACAGTTGATGACCAGGGCAATTTGATCGTGCTTGAACCAGCAATGCTTGATTAGATGTCTTCGGGAATTCAGTAATAGGCAATCGGAAACGAGGAAGAGGAATTATAGCGGTTCTCAGTTTGATGAGGTACATACTAAATTTATTCCCTCTCCTCTGTCGGTTCTCACTTCCATAGACGAAATGCTTAAGGGGGCACAGCGTGTGCCCCTAAAATTAATATGGTCAGTAACCAATTACCAATTACCGATTACCGATTACCGATTACCAGAATGACTCTGCCTAACTGGATTACCTTTTCCCGCTTACTGGGGTTGCCCTTTATCCTATACTTCCTGAATCTTCCAACTGACCAAAGCCGCTGGATTAGTTTAGGGATTTTTCTCCTTGCTGCTGGAACGGATTGGTTAGATGGTTATCTAGCTCGTAAACTGAACCAAATTACTGATTTAGGCAAATTCCTTGACCCGTTAGTGGATAAATTTTTGGTACTAGCGCCCCTACTAGCATTAATTGAGCTAGGTCAGGTACCCGCTTGGGGAGTCTGTTTGATTTTGGCACGGGAGTTAGCGATCGCAGGTTGGCGAGTTAACCCCAAGTTATCCGGTAGCGCTAGCATACAGGGAGCCAATATCTGGGGTAAACTCAAAACCGTCAGCCAAATTAGTGCGATCGCACTTTTAATTGCTC
>NZ_JAAHGN010000336.1:0-7016 GCF_010672485.1 Moorena sp. SIO2C4
TACCGCAAGAATAGTGGAGCCTTTATAGTTAGTCGGCTATGGGTAAAAGGGTTAAAAATTTTGTAGTAAGGCTCCACTATTCTAAGGTTTCATCTCCGGACTGCCCTAAAACATCAAAACAATCTAACAGTCGGAACGAGTAAAAACGACAGCAACATGAGTCTGAGGAACGGTCGAACCCTCGGTAAGCTATGCCAAGTCTAATCCTCACTGTCGGGTAGGATGCAGCCGGAAACTGGCTGCGGGTATTCAGAAAACACGAACTCTAGGAGAGTATAAGTAGACGCATGACAACCAGTTATAGCGACTTTTGGAAAAGTCAAAAGTGGAAGAAACTCCGCCAAAACCTCTTTCGCCTACAAAAGCGAGTGTTCAAAGCAGTTCGAGATGGCGACCTGAAGAAGGCACGGTCATTACAGAAACTGATTATGAAGTCCCGTGCAGCTCAACTTTTGGCCGTCCGTCAAGTGACTCAGCTAAACAAGGGTAAGAAAACGGCGGGAATTGATGGTAAGTCAAGCCTCAACTACCGACAGAGATGGGAACTGGTAGAAACATTGAACGACCATGCTTCAGACTGGAAGCATAGCCGACTTCGCGAAATCCCTATCCCTAAAAAGAATGGGAAAGTAAGGATGTTGAAAATACCTACCATCGCTGACAGAGCATGGCAATGTCTAGCCAAATTCGCCTTAGAACCAGCCCACGAGGCCACGTTCCACGCAAAAAGCTACGGATTCAGAACGGGAAGATGTGCCCAAGACGCACAAAAACAACTGTTTAACAATCTAAGGTCTAATAGCAACGGAATCAAAAAGCGAATCATAGAACTAGATATCAAGAAATGCTTTGACCGTATTTCCCACAACGCCATCATGATAAGGTTAATTGCGCCAACAGGATTAAAACACGGAATATTCCGCTGCCTCAAGGCCGGAATAAATCCGGAATTCCCTGAGCAAGGAACCCCACAAGGTGGAGTAGTAAGCCCCCTACTAGCTAATATCGCACTTAACGGAATAGAGGATATACACACCAGCCTGCGATCCGCAGATGATATGGTGTTCATCCTAAAGCCAAAAGACAATGCCGAGAAGATACTTGACAAAGTAAAAGCCTTCCTAGCAGAGCGCGGAATGGAAATCAGCGAAGAAAAGACCAAGCTAACCAACACGACAGACGGTTTTGATTTCTTGGGCTGGAACTTCCGAGTCCAGAAAAACGGAAAATTCCAATGCACTCCCTCAGCGGACAACCATCGGAAAATACGCGAAAAAATCAAACACGTGGTTAATAACTCGAACTATGGTGCTGAAGTAAAAGCAACGAAACTAGCTCCTATAGTTCGCGGATGGCGTAACTACCACAGCAGCTGTGACATGAGCAGCTCAAGGGATTCTCTATGGTTCATGAACCACACCGCAAATCGGAAATTCCGTAAGGAAAAGAAGGTAAACCGGTACAAAGCCAATGAACTATGTAAGAAGGCATTCCCAAAGGTAGGTTACAAGCAAAACCAACACGTAAACGTAAAGGGGACTAAGTCACCCTACGACGGTGACTTAGTTTACTGGAGTAATCGGAACTCACGATTATACTCCGATGCTACATCAACAGCTTTGAAAAAGCAGAACCATTCCTGTGGATATTGCGGATTGAGATTCCTAGAAGACGAGGATGTACATCTCCATCACATAGATGGAAACCACGACAACTGGAAAACGAAGAATCTTCTAGCAGTTGATCAGAACTGCCATCAGCAAATACATTGGAGCAAAAGCGAGGTGCGCTTTCCAATGGGCAGATAAACTGCCCCTGGGTCGCACCTCAGCTAAGAATATCTAGGAGCCGTGTGAGACGAAAGTTTCATGCACGGTTCTGAAGGAGAGGTGCTCCCCGTAATAGGGGACATCGACTCTAACGGCGAACAACCTGCTAACCTTCAACCTGCTAACCTTCAACCTTGAACCTACTAACCTTGAACCAGCTAACCTTGAACCTACTAACCTTAAACCTTAAACCTTAAACCTTCAACCTTAAACCTTCAACATTAGGCCACTGCTAGAGGATTCAACCATCGCAAAATTTCCCGTTGCAAGCGATTTAAATCGCGATAGACTTCTTGCTTGACCCACTGACCTACGGCATCCAATGGGGTAAAAACTGCTCCTGGGTTTAACGTGACATCTTGCCCTAAAGGTGTTAAATGATTTCCTGGTATCCGCTGTAGGGCAACCATATTTGGAAAACGTTTCTGCAAGGTTTGGGTCAAGCTAACACTTTGGTCAATCTCGTCATCAGTGAATTTAATCAGTAAATTACGCTGGATTTGATAGCGTTGAGTAATCAGATAGTTAGTTTCTTGGGGTGAGGGAGTAAACTCGACCTGGAAGATAGGATTTAGGTTTAACTGTTCCACAAAGGGAATGGCACGGTCAGCGGAATAGTTGTTATAGGAAATCAAGATATTACCAGCTCGCTCTACACTGAAGAGGCTGCCAATCAACAAATGCAGTTTGCACCCCATGCTGTGGCCAATACCATAGATGGGTAGATACCGTTTCCTTAAAACATTGGTTACCTGTAAGCGATTTAGAGTAGTCTCGAAGCGGTTGAGTACATCTCGTGCGATCGCAATATGGTCGAGGGTATTCACAAACGGTGTCGCAATCACTGCATACCGTTGAGCTGCTAATTTTTCCAGTAACAATCGGTAAGTTACGTGGGGTGCTGTAGCAATAAACGCCCCACCCAGGAAATGGATAATCCCGGTGGGACGATTGGGGATTAAAACCCAGTTACCAGATATCTCTTGCCAGTCCATGCCATACTCTACAGGGTTTACCTCTTTTATTGTAAAGAAGTTTGTAGAGTACCCTAGAGTACTTTATTAATGTAGTATCATATAAAATTTAGGCATTCTGAATTTACAATTGAGTGTTTTCTTGACCTGGTATCATGAATCGAAATTCATAAGTGTTGGGAGTAGATAATAATTCTGCACCCCTAGGATTAAGGTATCGCCCGTTTAATTTTAACTTCATGCGACTCTTGAAGCTACCAGCGCAGTAGCTAGGATTAGTATTAGCTCCAGGTGTGAAGGAAATCCTGTATTGAATTTCTCCTAGTGTAGGGTAGGCTTCGATATTAGGTAAATCTTGAGTAACACTAGTAATATCTTCAATTATTAACTCTTTACCGCACTCATTAATGATTTGCTTGTTAGAAGCTAAGCCTTGAATTGCCGAGGTAATCAATTCTGATCCGGTGTTGATATCACCAATAACTGGTTCTTGAGCATTTAACCCTGAAGCAAAAGCCAAAACCATAGCAGTTGCAGCAGCAATTAACGTATTTTTTACCTTCATCTTGAGTCTCGTTTAGTTGAGATGATTATGAGCACACAGTTGAGAACACATCTTGAGTGCCCATGACAATTAGCACTGCTTATGGGGCAGTATCAGGAAAACTGGTTAGCGGCACTTATCCATACAATTCCCGAAAGTGTCTAGTGAGGTAACAGTCTATAGGCAACTATAGGGAGAGGGGAGATGAAGAAGATGAGGCGTACTAATTTTATAAAAAAATGCTATTCTTGATAGATAGATTGACAACTAATATGAATCATATTGAGACTTTATTAGTTAATCACTATGATTATTTTTATGTCATTTATCATATATTATAAGTGTCGCATTACTTTGTAAAGGTTTATGCTAAACAACTCTACAGTACTTACGGAATAACTCTAGTTGTAAGGGTGCGTTAATAAGGCACCCTACTGATTAAAGACTCATAACTAACTCACTAAGGACTCAGCACTGACCTGAGTCAAGTCTCGAATCTGCTCAATCAAATTGTTCATACCATCAGTATTGAGGCGATAACTGATGGGATGGGCAATCAGTCGTGCTGTACTCTCATACAAAATGTCAATTTCAATCAAGCCATTCTCTTTCAAGGTACGACCTGTGGACACCAAGTCCACAATTGCCTCCGACATCCCAGTAATCGGACCAAGTTCAACAGAACCATAGAGTGGGATAATTTCCACTGGCAAATCCAGGTTATTGAAATATTCCCGAGCACAGTGAACAAACTTGGAGGCTACGCGACCATGAGCTGGCAAATCCAAAGGGCTTAGATAAGAGCTAGCTGCACGAACTGCCAATGACATGCGACAATAACCAAAGTGTAAGTCACCTAAAGTAGCCACTGCCGGGGTTTTTTCCCGTAGCACATCGTAACCAACTATCCCCAACTGAGCTTGACCATATTCCACGTAAACCGGTACATCTTGAGCTCGTACCAGTAGAGCTTGAGCAGTTTGACTGGGGTCTTGAATCTGGAGTTGGCGGTTGGCGGAGTCTAGGAAGGTACTAAAGTCTAAGCCAACGGATTGCAGTAGCTTGATGCTGTCTTTTAGGAGTGCGCCTTTGGGTAATGCGATGGTAATCATATAAGGAGCTTCGGGAGCTTTGGCAGGGGGTCAATTAGTTCACTGATCAGATCAACTATACCTGTAGAAGCTCAATTATAGAAGCCCGTGCTCCTCAAATTATCACCAACCCGATCATGTCCTTAGGTGCGCTCTTAGCACTAAGAATTAAATTCGCTTGATTGTCGCACCTGTTGAATACTTATGATTCCGGGGGGTAAGTCATTAGTTATTTGTTAAACGTTTAAATCAGGAATCAGCTCTAGCACAGTTTTTTTAATGAAATCCCGCTGATAAAAGTCAGGATCAACAATCCTTCGATTCCAGACCACAATGTCTAAATCTATACAGCGCGGTCCATTTTTATTGGGTAGGTGCGCTTTCCGTTGGCGAATTAAATTCGCCACGGGTCGCACCTCTTGCTTAACCCGCCCTTGGTCAATTTCGACTTGTTTAAGTTTTTGACGAAAGGTCTCAAAACCGTCTTCTGTATGAATTAAAAAGGCACCATTTAGAAAATCCGGTTGATCAGTAAAGCCTATGGGTTTTGTTAGGTAAAATCGAGATTCATTAACAAAATTATCAATTTTTGATAATTTATCTTTTGCTAGCTTTACATTTTTATTAGGTTCAATGTTAGAGCCAACACTTACTACCACTTCATTCACTACCACTTCATTCACTACCACTTCATTCATCGTTTAGCACTCAATTCTATAGACACAGAATCGGAAAATCGCAAAGCAAAAGGTTTATCAACTTTAACCTTAGCCCATATTATCCGGTGATTTTCCATTACAATATCTAAAATCATCTGGGTTAGCTTTTCTAGTAAATTAAACTCACTTTCTTCCACTGCTTTAATTACACGCTTAGTTAGGGTTTTATAATTTAGGGTATCTTCAACGCGATCGCTTTTTGTAGAATTTCCTGGGGTAAAGCCAGCCTTAATATTAATCACAACATCTTGTTTAGTTTTTCTTTCCCAGTCATTAAAGCCAATTATCGTTCTGAGTCTTAAATTTTTTATCTCCAGCAGCGCTTCAACATAACTGTGTTGTTTTTTGCTCCCGAAATCATTAACTTTTATTGATGTAATATCAGTAAGTTGTGTCATATCTTTGATGTATCTAGTCTTGATTAAGTTTATTGTCAGCTATCAGCCGTAAGCTATCAGCCATCAGCTGATGCGCTACGCCCACGCTACTTGAGGTGCCTTCAGCTAGCAGAATCAGATATCAGTTATCAGATATCAGTTATAATTGAAAAGCTTAGGGCTTACAGTTGATTACAAATGTTGACCACCATCTACAAATAATAACTGTCCGGTAACAAATTGATTAGAGAGCAAATAGCGAACAGCCTGACAAATCTGCGACTCATTGCCCTGGCTATGCATGGGTACTCTTTGTCTAAGTTTTTCGATATACTGTTCACTTGCCCCGGCTGGAAGTAAAATCCACCCAGGGCAAATTCCATTCACTCGAATATTTGGAGCTAATTCCCAAGCTGCCATTTCGGTTAAGTTAGCCAAGGCTTTCTTAGCTAATGTATAAGCAGAATAGGAAAAATCATTCTTGTTGATTCTGGTATCAATAATATTGATAATGTTCCCTTTTTGATAAAGACGAGCAAAATCACGGGTAAAGAAATACGGAGCCTTAAAGTTTACAGCAAAGTGACTGTCAAACAAGTCAAGTTCCGTTTCTTTTAGGGTTGCTGGTTCAAAAATAGAAGCATTATTCACCAACACATCAAGCTCAGGAACATCTGCTTTCACCCTTGGCAAAAGATTGAGCATATCTTGGTCACAGGTTAGATCAGCTTGGTAAAACCGACAATTTCGGTCTAGGGACTGGATCTGTTTCCCTAGGATTTCCGCGTCTTGGCGAGAACTGTTGTAATGAATCGCTAGATCATAGCCGTGTTTCGCTAAGTCTAATGCGATCGCTTTACCAATCCTTTTGGTGCCACCTGTAACCAATGCCCAAGCCATACTGGTTTGTCTTTCTAGCCTTTAAATGATAATTACCTTGTGATTAACTGTATCTTAACTAAGACAGTATATCAAGTAGCTGATCCCATTTATCAATAAATTGGGTGTTTACAAGTTCGTTAATAACCCACGCTACAGATAGAGTACCTGCGTAAGTCGTATAATTTTTACTTAGGTGCGCTTGACCTTGGCGAATTAAATTAGCTCAAGGCGCGCGCCTTCGGGTCGCACCTATTGATAGTGAACCGTCAACCGTCAACTATCAACAAAATCGATTAATTGCTAATCGCTAAAAAATGCGTATCCTATTAGTAGATGATGAAATTGAGCTGACTGACCCCCTGTCTCGGGTATTAACTCGTGAAGGTTACACTGTAGATGTGGCTTATAATGGGGCGTCAGGAAATGAATTAGCTTGCGTTGGCGCTTATGACTTGTTAATCTTAGACTGGATGCTACCGCACATTTCTGGGTTAGAAATTTGCCAACAAATGCGATCGCATGACGCCACTACCCCAGTTCTTTTTCTAACCGCCAAGGACACTGTAGATGACCGAGTCATGGGATTAGATGCTGGTGCTG
>NZ_JAAHGN010000337.1:0-6995 GCF_010672485.1 Moorena sp. SIO2C4
TAGTTTCTCGACAACCTCGGCAAAGACTTCCCCCTAGACCCAGAGAAAATTGTTATAGTTCCGGGTAACCATGACCTCAATTGGGAACTAGCAAAGCGGGGTTATCAGTTATTGGATCTCGAAGACTACGATGGTAAACCCAAAGAGGGTCACTACATCGAAGAGAGTCCAAATGTAATTCGAGTCCGAGATGAAGCCAAATACCAACAACGGTTTGCTCACTTCAGCCAATTCTATCAAGCTATCAAAGGTCAACCCTATCCCCTCGACTATGACCAGCAAGCCATTATCGACCATTTCCCAGAGCAAAACTTGCTGATCCTAGGACTAAACTCCGCTTGGGAACTGGATCATCACTTCAAAACCCGTGCTAGCATCAAATCCGGTGCTCTGGCCAACGCCCTGACCAAGATTCGCCGTAACCCAGACTACCGCAACTGCCCCTTGAAAATAGCGGTTTGGCACCATCCCCTCAATAGTGACGGAAGCGATCGCATTATTGACAAAGGCTTCATCGAACAACTGGCCGTTGCTGGATTTCGCTTGTTCCTCCACGGACATATCCATAAAGCCGAAACCAACCGTTTACATTACGACCTCAGCCGAGGTGGACGCAAACTCGACGGAATTTGTGCTGGCACCTTTGGCGCACCGAACTTTGAACTACGATCTGCTTATCCCTGGCAATATAATCTCTTGAAAATTAACGATAAAAAGCTTACTGTCTACACTCGCCGCCGGGAAGAACCCAATGGTGCTTGGAAACCTGATTCACGGTGGAGTCAGGGTCCGGGAAAAAATTCTTTGGATTATTATTGTATTGAGTTGTAATCAATTTTTGCAAAATCTATCCCTTAAAGTATTGAAGTAACTGTAAATGAATGGTGGAAATACCCCTGGCTATCTCCTCAAAAAGATAAAAAACGCACTGTGTAGTGCTTTCCCTAGTGAAATTAAATTAGCAATGATGCTAGACTACCAATTCAGTATAAATCTGGAAGAGATAGCTCGTGGTGGAGATTTGACTGATATTGTTTACAAAGTAGTAAAAGATTTTAAGACTAGGAATAGCTTAGAAAAATTACTTGATGGAGCACTTAACGAAAATCCAGATAATCCTGAATTAAGGCAACTATATTCTCAAGAATTTAACATTCCGCCTAGTTTAATAAGCATCTTATTTCCTTTACCAAACAATATTATCGAAGCAATGCAACAGGCTTATCAAGCTTGTTGTGCTGATAACTTCTGGGATGATTGGGAAGATGAACTCCCTGACAGTTTAGCTGAAATTCTAAAAAAATTGGATGATAAAGCTCAACAAAATGATAATGAAAAACATATTGTAAAATTTGTCGCTCGTTTATTCAAAACTGGAGATATTCCCGAGCAAACTGCTGAGAAACTCAAGCAATGGTTAAACAACAATGCTAATAACCCTTCTGATTTATTACCTAAGACTAGCAGTGACTCTCAAAATCATCAGCAACCAAATTTAGATGCACAACCTTATCTGCTTGTCAAGCTAGAATCCAGTAAACAATATCACCAACAACGTCAACCTAATTATCAAGTTTCAGCTTGGTTCATTCCTGACCTAAGTAATTATGATTACGTGCAAAATCATCAAAGCTGTAAATTTTTAGAGACTACACTAGCTGATGGAGAATCTGAACAAGATCTATTTTCTATTGAAGAGTTACCAAAGTTAATAGAATCTTTTTTAAATCAGTCACGTCAATATGACCGGGAATTTTGCGATGATACAATACTTGTATTTTCATTGCCTTATCAACTATTAAACTATGAAATTGAAAGAATTAATATTACAAATTATTTTGGTTTAACACTTCCTATATGTAAGGAGTATAAAGTAGTTATTCGATCTGTGAAACGTTTTGAGCGTTTCAGAAAATATCCTAAGGATTATTACCGAAAAACTTGCATCACAAAATGGAAAATAATCAAATATAGTAGTGAAAATAAATGCCATCAAGAATTTGTTGATGTTAGTAAATTTGATTTTAATTGGGAAAAGTTGCATGCTTATTTAAAACCAGAAAAAATGAAAAAAAAAGCGATAGCATTAAAATTATATAACCCCCCATGTGATAATATATTAAAAGTAATTGACACGACGGCAATCCCAGTTGCTTTATGGCTGAGAAAGAATGATTTTAAAACTATAAATTGTCAAGAGCAACTCAATCAATTACTCAAGTGTAAAATAAATGAACTTCCCGAAAAAGTACAAGAACAACGTTTAAAAGCTCCTAATGAAGACAATGGACAAGAACATATCGGACACCATCTTGCTCTTTTGTGGGAAGACCCCTATCTACTACCACCCCAGATTGACTATACAACCCTATGACTAATAAATCTTGGAAAATTTTTCGCGGAACTCCCGAAGAACCTCACAATGGCATTGAACGCCTGCCTGAGCCTCCTAGCTGGCGGAAATTTGACAAAAAAGAACGGGGTACAACCTATCAGACCAGGCCAGAGGAAATAGAGTTAGTTAATGCAGCGTTGTATCTGCGTCGTCCTTTATTAGTAACGGGAAAGCCAGGCACAGGAAAAACATCTTTGGCCTATGCAGTTGCTCAAGAGTTACAATTAGGAGAAGTGTTACGCTGGAATATTACCACTCGCTCCCATTTACAGCAAGGACTTTATAGTTATGATGCCATTGGTAGATTACAAGATGCTCAAGGAAGCGGCAAGGATAATTTAAGGGAAATTGGTAAGTATATTCAATTGGGTCCCTTGGGAACAGCGTTACTCCCCTCAACTTACCCGAGGGTATTATTAATTGATGAAATGGATAAAAGCGATATTGATTTGCCCAATGATTTATTGACTATTTTTGAAGAAGGAGAATTTGAAATCCCGGAATTAACACGAATCAGTGACCAGTTTCCAGACATTGTTGTCAAAACCTGGGATAATCAAACCACAACCATCCCCAGGGGAAAGGTAACCTGTGAAGCCTTTCCTTTTGTAGTCCTTACCAGTAACGGAGAAAAGGCATTTCCCCCAGCTTTTTTACGGCGCTGTTTACGATTAGATTTACGGGAACCAACTCCCAAGGAATTAGAAAAGATTGTAAAAGCTCATTTAGGGTTAGATACTCTTGAACAAGCCAAACCAATTATTGAAAAATTTATCAATCGACGGCAGAAAGGAGACTTGGCTACAGACCAATTGCTCAATGCCATTTATCTGTTAACTAACACAGTCAATACACAAGATTCTCCCATGGTTGACTCTCAAGACGAAGACAAAGACCAGAAAAAAGAAAGGTTAATTGACCGATTACTCCAGTACCTCAGTAGTATATAGTGTTTATCATAGCTATCAAGTAAACAGGATTTTTTAACTCTTGTCTCTTGCCTGCTCCCTGCTCCCTGCTCCCTAAAACCCAGAGATTTGTAGGTCATGATTATAAGAATTGCTATATAAGGGATATGGTTGGAAAAGCGATCGCTATTCTACAACAAGCAGGATTTGATTTAACTGCTCGGGAAATAGCAGAAATTTTTTGGTTGGCTATTCATCTAGACGAGTCAATACAGGAGTCAGAAGCATCAACGGTATCCCAAGAGGAATCACAGCAACCCCCAAACCCAACTCTAGATATCTTAGAAGAATCGTCATCTGAAGAGACAGAACCTGGTGATGATGTTTATCCACACTCTTCCAAACCTAAAAAGACTAAAGAAAGTGGAGAAGCAATTCCGATTAAAGTGCCAGCAGCGGTAGCATTGAGAAATAGTCTGGCGTTGGGACGGGCACTTCGTCCGTTAATGCGGAAAGTCCCATCTGCTATAGAAACGATATTGGATCAGGAAGCAACTGTTTACCAAATTGCCGAATCAAACATTTGGCTACCAGTTCTGAAACCTACTTCCGAAAGATGGTTAGAGTTAGCGTTGGTAGTTGAAAAAACTAGTTCAACTGCGGTTTGGAAACAGACAATTACTGAATTGCAAAATTTAGTAAAGCATCATGGTGCGTTTCGGGATGTACGCACGTGGGAATTAAGGATTACTGAAACCAAAGTAAACTTATTTCCTCAAACTAGCACCGGTCGGTATGATTCCACTCCCCATCCTCCCCAGGTATTAAATGACCCCAAGAAACAACGTTTAATTTTATTGGTGAGTGATTGTATTTCTGTGGCTTGGCGCAGACAATTAATTCATCCAGTGCTAGAGTTGTGGGGACGCAATGGTTTACTTACTATCCTTCAGCTACTCCCTGAACGGCTTTGGGAACGCACGGCTTTAGGTTCAGAAACACCAGTGCAATTGCATTCTCTTAGTCCTGGAGTTGTCAATTCTCAGTTGATTGTTAAACCTTGGGATGAAGATGACGTTGGACTTCTTTCAGAAGTCGGGAACAGGGAACAGGGAACAGGGAACAGTAAGTCTATTCAGAATAAATCCTCTGTCAATGTTCCGGTCATTACTCTAGAACCCTACCCCCTACTGGCCTGGTCACAGGTAATAGCTGGTCAGGGGAATGTTAGTACAGTGGGGTTTAACTTTGATGTATCCGAAAAGCCCCAAGCACAGAGAAGAGCAGTAGATGGTGAACTTACTCAAGCCCAACTCACAGCACCAGCATTAGTTAGTCGATTTCGTGCTACTGCTTCTCCGATGGCGCGTCGGTTAGCTGGATTAATGGCAGCTGCTCCGGTTAGTTTACCTGTAGTGCAACTAATTCAGCAAACCCTGCTACCAAAATCCGCCCAAATTCATGTAGCGGAGGTGTTTATGAGTGGACTGCTCCAGTCTATAACCCCTGTAGACCAAGATTCAAATCCCGATTATATTGAGTACGACTTTAAGCCAGGGGTAAGGGAATTATTAGTAGATTCTGTACCCATTAGTAAAACCATTTCAGTTATTGATAAAGTATCTGAGTTTGTTGCTAAAAAATTAGGGTTATCAGTACAGGACTTTGAAGCGTATTTACTTAAACCGGAAACTGCAAGTAATGATTGGTTAGAAGAAAAAATTCGTCCCTTTGCACACCTAAAGGCTCAAGTATTAAGGCGATTGGGAGGGGAGTATGCTCGTTTGGCTGAAGAACTTATTAAAAATAAAGAGTTAGTAGAAGAAGACAATAATGATGTTCAACAGCATTCCCTACCAAATGTTCAATTATCAGGGCGATTAATAAAAGAGTATGCTCGTTTTAATAAATCACGTTCCGCCTTTAAAACACCTATATCAGCTAATACTTTATCCAAAAATAGACTAACTGGAAAGCAATATCAACAATTAACGGATGCTTTATTTGAGGCTTTTCCATCAAAATCAAGACTTGCTGAATTAGTTGAATATAAATTCAGTAAAAATCTAGATGCTATTTCAATGGGAAACGACTTAAAAGAAATTGTATTTAAGTTAATTCAAGCCGCAGAAGCAGAAGGATGGGTTAATAAATTAATTGCAGGTGCCCGTGAATCGAATCCAGGTAACCCAGCGTTATTTACCTTTGCCCAAGAGTTTAATGTTGGTATTGTTATGCCGCCACAGCTATCAGCAAGAGGTAGATTAGAAAGACTTATTAAGAAAACCAATTCTTTTTTAGACGTAAATCTGTGGCGGGAAAAGTTAGGTCAAATTGAAGGGCAAGTCTGTCGTGTCGAAGTTACGAATAACGATAATAGTCGGGAATTTGGGACAGGTTTTGTGATTGCGCCCAATGTGGTTATTACTAATTACCATGTGGTGGAATCGGTAATTTTAGAGCAAGCCACCTCTAGCAATGTTATCCTGCGTTTTGACTACAAGCAGTTAGGGGATGGTAAAGTTATAAACCCAGGTACGGAGTATCGCTTAGTAGAGGATGACTGGCTAATTGATCACAGTCCTTATACCAACAATCCATTACCAACCCCTGACGAATTGGATTATGCCTTGCTGAGAGTAGATGGAGTTCCTGGGGAAGAACCGATTGGGAAAAATCCCGATCCCAATTCTTCAAAGCGCCAGTGGATTGAGTTACCACAAGAGCCATATTATCAGTTTTTGCCCAATACTCCACTGTTTATTGTCCAACATCCCGAGGCCGAACCATTACAATTGGCGTTTGACACCGAGGCTATTATTAATATTAACGAGAATGGTACAACTGTTAAGTATAAACTCAATACCGCACCCGGTTCCGCTGGTTCTCCATGTTTTGATATTAACTGGAATTTAGTAGCCCTGCATCATAGTCGTGACGCAAACTGGAAGCCTAGTTATAAAGCTGGCACTCTTTTCAGTGCTATTTGTGCGCGGTTAGAAAACCAAGGTCTATTAGCAGATTTACGTAAGGGTGAAGCAATGTGGTGAATGGTTGTCTGAACCTCTAAGCTACCACTAGCTTGGCAAATGTTAGCAAACGGCTGTATATTGTAATTTACTTTCTAAATGCCATGATTTACTCCGGTAATTCAGTGATCCAGGATTTATAAATTATTGACGAAGTCACCCCTTCAGTGAAATTAGGCAAAAATTATAATACAATTACCTTGCCATCTCCCCACACTTCCCTTCTTTTTTCTGCTCCCTACTCCCTACTCCCCACTCCCTAAATCCACAACTTGGGTAACTCACCCAATTAATAATTATACATACCAATAAAAAAAAATCGGTCAAGTTGTGGTTAACCCCAATCCTTGACCGAATTCTATTGTGTAAGCCACCACAAGTACAGCGGAGCTTAACTGAAATTTAGATACTGCTGATCAACGAATAAATTCCTCAGTGGTCAGTGGTCAGCTTTGTGGCACAGGCTTCCAGCCTGTGACCTAACCCATAAGCTGATAAATGATAGCTGATAACTGATAGCTGATAACTGATAGCTGATAGCTGATAGCTGATAGCTGATAGCTGATAGCTGATAGCTTAAACATAACCGCCACAATCCTAGTCGCCAGGGCGTCAAAACCCTGTCTTGATGCAGTCGCTCTTGGGGGTCTCCCCCATGAGCGA